>JAOZMT010000228.1 GCA_029934175.1 Victivallales bacterium
TTACCGAAGAAGAAGTATCTGATATTCTTGACTATTACATTGAAGTTGGAGAGTTCACACAACCTAAAGAAAGCACAATGGAACTTTTAAAAGAGTGGTATGATAGTTATAGATTTGCGGAATGTGCAGAAGAAAATGTCTATAATACCGATATGATACTTAATTTTATGAATAAATCACGAAATCTTCCTTTTTTATATAAAGAATTAATAGATCATAATGCAAAAACTGATTATAGTAAGTTACGGCATTTTATCACGGTAGGAAATAGATTAAATGGTAATTTTGCATTAATTGAAGAAATTTTACAAGGTAGAAGTGTTACTGCAAATTTAGTATCAAGTTTCCCTTATGAATATTTAACACAACGAGACAATTTTATTTCATTGTTATTCTTTTTTGGTTTAATATCACTTGATGGAGAGGAGCTAGGGCAAACTAAATTTAAAATTCCAAACTTAGCAGTTCAAAGATTTATGAATGATTTTATTACAGAAGGATATCAAAAAGCTTGTAAAATAAATTTGGATATGCAAAAAATATCAAGAGCAATAGCAGAAATGGCTTATCTTAACAAATGGGAACCGTGCATTGATTTAATGGCAGAAAAAATTCAAGAATGTGTAGCAGTGCGAGATTTAATTGATAAAGAGAAGTCTATTCAAGTTTTATTTATAGCATTATTTCATTATGGGAATCCGTATGTTATTTCATCTGAACTAGAAGCAAATTTAGGTTTTATTGATATTGCATTAGCTCCAGATTTATTGCGTTATCCTGATATGCAAGATGCTTATCTGATAGAATTAAAGTATCTCAAAACAGATGAAGTATATACAAATGCAAAAGAAAAGCAATTTATCAAAAAAGCAGAAGAACAACTTGCGAAATATGCAAAAGATAAAAATATACAACGACAATGGCAATTACTGCCAGAGGGAAGAATTAGATTAACTAAATTAATCGTAATTTTTCAAGGGGCTGAAATGAAACATAAATCAATTATTAATTGTTAATATAAAATAGGAAAAAATGAAAAATAATATAACTGATATCTGCTTTGCCCTCGAAGAAGTTTATCTTCAATATGGGACACAGAAAATTTTTGATAATATATCGTTTACAGTGCATAAAAATGAGAAAATAGGTATTGTTGGACGAAATGGAGCAGGTAAATCATCATTATTAAAAGCTATCGCGAAGTATGATGTTTGCGATTCTGGAGAAATTGTTTATAAACGAGGCGTAACGGCAGGGTATTTATCACAAGAATTTACTCTTGATGAGACGACTGATGTTTATCATAATATTTTAGATGGAGTTAAGCATATTACAGATTTATTATTTGAATATGAAAACTTGCCAGCGGACTCAAAAAAATCTTGGGAATTAGAAAATCAATTAAGGGAATTAGATGCTTGGGCTCTTGAAAGCAACATTGATTCTATTATGAGTGCATTAGATGTTCCTAGTCGTGAAACTTCGGTTGCAAATTTATCGGGTGGTGAAAAACGCAGAGTTGCACTAGCTAAAACATTAATTGCACACCCTGACTTATTATTGCTCGATGAACCTACAAATCATCTTGATGTTGAAGCTATTGAATGGCTTGAAAGTTTTATTGCTAATTATAAGGGAACTTGTCTTTTTGTTACACATGATAGATATTTTTTAGATAATCTAACAAGTAAAATTATAGAAATTTCTAATGCGCAAGTTTATCATTACAATGGAAATTATTCATACTTTTTAGAGAAAAAAGCAGATAGGATAGCGAATGAATCAGCCTTAGAAGATAAACGCCAAAAGTTTTTAAGAAGAGAAGTTGAATGGATTAGGCGAGGCCCGAAAGCAAGAACTACAAAAGCACAATATAGAGTTGACAAGTTTTACGATATTGCAAATCAAGATGCACCTGAATTAGAACAAGATGTTGAGTTAATTATTCCTCCTCCTGTGAGACTAGGAAATAAAGTTGTGAGCTTACAAAATTTATCTGTCATTTATGGAGATAATGTTGTTATAGATAATTTTTCTTATGAATTTGAACCTGGCAGTAAAATAGGAATAGTTGGACCTAATGGATCAGGCAAGACTTCGTTATTAAAATCTGTCATAAATCAAAATCCTAATGCTACAGGAGTAATAAATATATCAGATAATGTTGAATTCAACTATATTGATCAAGAACGAGTTGCATTAAATGAAGAAAATACAGTTGTAGAAGAAATAGGTGAAGGTAATAATTTTATTATGCTTGGTGATGAAAAAATCTCTATTTGGGGATATTTAAAAAGATTTTTATTTTCTGATGAACGGATAAAGACAATAATCAAGTATTTGTCAGGAGGCGAGAAAGCTAGACTTCTTTTAGCAAAAGTTTTAAAAACTGGCGGAAATTTTATAATTTTAGATGAACCGACAAATGATTTGGATTTACCGACTTTACAACTACTTGAATCTGCTATTGCATATTTCCCGGGGGTTTTATTAGTTGTAAGTCATGACAGATATTTTTTAAATAAAGTTTGCACAGGTATTTTATCATTAGAAAAAGATGGAAAGATTGATTATACTTTTGGAAATTATAACGATTATATTGAAAAAAGGAAAAAACCTGCACAAGTCGCAAAAGTAGATAAAAAAGAAGTAGAAAAAAAGACTAAAGCAAAGAAATTAACTTGGAAAGAAAAAAAAGAATTAGAAGGAATGGAAGAGAATATTTTAGTATTAGAAGAACGGTTAGAAGAAGTTCAGAATATGTTCTCAGCTGAAGACTTTTTTGAAAAACATGGGAATGAAACGGAATCTTTAACTAATGAATTAAATGAGTTAAAATTAAAAATTGAAAAGGCTTATGAACGCTGGGAAATTCTCGAGAAAAAAGCAGAAAATATCTAAAAGGAAATACATATATGAAAAGTAATATTGCAGAATACCTACCTTATGTGGCTAAAAAATATCCTAATGATGATGCTATTTTGTGTCCTATATCACACAAAAATGGAATTGTAGAATATTCAAAAATAACATATTTAGAGTTAGATAATCTATCAAATGCATACTCCGCAAAATTGACTAACGATGGTATTACAAAGGGAACAAAAGTTCTTATAATGTTGAAACCAAGCATTGAATTTATTGCTATTGTATTTTCTATATTTAAAATTGGTGCAGTGCCTGTTTTAATAGATCCAGGAATGGGAAGAAAAAACTTTTTAAATTGTGTTCGAGAAACTTTACCAGAGGCAATGATTGCTATTGCTCCAGTTTATTGGTTTAAATTATTTATTAGAAAACCATTTAAAAGTGTGAAAAATGTTTATTCAATAGGAGCTTATCCTCCTTTAGGAGTTCAAAAACTTGATAAATTAAAAAATAATAAAAATATTAAATTTACTATTCCTAAAACTTTACCCGAAGATTTAGCTGCTATTTTATTTACGACTGGTAGCACTGGTCCACCAAAAGGAGTTGAATATTCTCATAGAATTTTTACTTCACAAGTAGAAATTATTTCTAAGCTTTATGGAACAGGACATCATGAAGTCGATATGCCAGCTTTTCCACTTTTTGGATTATTTTCCGTTGCGATGGGTATGAAATTTATAATTCCAAAGATGAACCCCTCAAAACAAGCACAGGTAAATCCAGAAAGAATAATTGAAGCTATTAATCAAAATAAAGTATCCTTTTCATTTGGATCACCTGCTTTTTGGAACACTGTTGCAAATTATTGCATAAGTCGCAATATTCGATTAGACTCGCTTAAAAAAGTTCTAATGGCAGGAGCTCCAGTTACAGATGAATTACATAAAAAAGTAAAAAAAATAATGGGTGAAGGTGGAGATACTTATGTCCCTTATGGAGCAACTGAATCATTACCTATTGCATCTTTTACAGGCTCTGAAATGATTGCACAAACCGCAAATTTAACAAAAGAAGGTGCTGGCTTTTGTGTGGGATATCCAATAAATGAAGTCGAAATTAAAATAATATCTGCAACAAACAAGGCAATAAATAACTGGGATGATATAGAATTTCTGGAAAATACTCAACGAGGAGAAATTATAGTCAAAGGTCCTATAGTCACATCGAAATATCATAACAAAAAAGAGGCAACTCAAAATTCAAAAATTGTTGATAAAAATGGTGATTTATGGCATAGAATGGGTGATGTCGGATATTTTGATAATATGAACCGTTTATGGTTTTGTGGTAGAAAAGCACATCGAGTATTAACGAATAATAATATTTTTTATACTGTTTGTTGTGAAGCAATATTTAACAATCATAGCAAAGTTTTCAGAAGTGCATTAGTAGGAATTAAGCAGAAAGATGATGTCATTCCAATTATCATTATTGAATCAAAAGATAATATATCTGCAAAAGAAAAAGCTGATTTAATATTAGAATTAAAGGAAATAGGACAAAGAAATTCTTTTACAAAACCTATAAAAGACTTTTTATTTCATCCATCATTTCCAGTGGATATTAGACATAATGCTAAAATCTTTAGAGAAAAACTTGCTATCTGGGCAGAAACACAGCTATAAATTATCAAAATTTATATTCAATCAGGGCTTTACTCCAAACTTAGTTCTTATTTGTTGTATTCCTAAAGCATTGTTCGCAAAAAATCTATTGATTATTAAACAAAACGAACCCCAAAATGTTAGTTATTAGTTATTAATTGTTAATTTGCGGTTTAAGCAAAAAATAAAAAATTCGTTAAATTTCTTTAATTCGTTGATAAAAAATATATAAACCTCTAAGCATACGAGCCGTAAGCAAGGAAAATAGAAATTACTGGATTTTTAGATGACCTTAAACTTGCAACTTATGGATTATTGGATTTTGGATTAATGGAAAGAAATCCAATAATCC
>JAOZMT010000229.1 GCA_029934175.1 Victivallales bacterium
TTATTTTTCACATAATCTTTAACTATGAACGAAAAGATTACGACTCATTAAAAAACTCTTCCTAATTATTCTGCTCTCAATTATTCTGCTTAACAAGAAGAAATTTAATATCAAATTTTCAAAATGATTCTGTTCATCTTGAAAATCCTGTTATCCTGTCAAAATAATTAAAGCATTTACAACTGCTTTTTAAGAAGATTCGTATTAATCCCCAAAATTTTGCACAACTCGCAAATAAACTTTATCGTTCTTACGGACTCTTTTGGGTATTGGAATTGATATTACGGCACCTTTTTTAACACTATTTGTTGATTTATTTGCTAGCCTTATTTCAGTAACTTTGATGATTTCAACTCCAGTCGTCGGTCCTATAATAACAATTTCACTATCTACATGAAGAATTCCTGCCATCATTGTTAATTCAGCAACTCCTATTTTTGAAAAATAGTTTGATATATCTGCAATATACTCTTTTTTGTATTTTGCTATATTTCCTTCAGAATTACACCATTCTCCAAGTTTTTCTCCTAAGTAATATCCTCCATGCCAAAAACCTCTATTAAAAACAGTTTCTAAATCTTTAATAAGTTTTATCGCTTTTTCCTGCTCCCAAGCATTACATTTCCACATATCTAAAGCTTGCTTATAAGCTGTTACAACGATTGATACATAATCTGGAGAACGCCCACGACCTTCTATTTTTAAAACAGAAACCCCAGCATCTAATAAAATATTTAAAAATGTTATTGTGCATAAATCTTTAGGTGACATAACATTTTTATTGTCAATGATAAGTTCATCGTCTGTTTGCTCATCAATTACTTTATATTCGCGTCTACAGGTTTGATAACATCCTCCACGATTTGCAGATGAATTATAAAGAGCTAAACTCATATAGCATTTACCTGAAATAGCTACGCACAATGCTCCATGAATAAATAATTCTATTTTAATAAGATTGCCCGATGGTCCGATAAGATTATCTTCTTTGATTTTTGATGTAATATATTTAATTTGTTTAATTGATAATTCTCTAGCAAGAACAACCACATCTGCGAACTGTGCAAAAAACTTAACTGCACTATAATTTGAAACATTTGCTTGAACCGAAATATGAACTTCTATCCCTATATTGTGAGCATATTGAATAATTGATATATCACTTGCGATAATTGCAGATATTTTTGCACACTTCGCAATATCACAAATCCTAAAAGCTTCTGCGAGTTCGTTATCATACACAATTGTATTTAAAACCAAATAACTTTTAACATTACTTTCTGCACATATCGCAGATATTTTTTTTATATCATCTTCTTGAAAATTTGCAGAAGATCTTGCACGCATATTTAATTGACCTGCACCAAAATATATTGAATTAGCACCAGCATTTATTGCAGCTGTAACCGCCTCATAAGAGCCTGCTGGTGCCATTATTTCAACAGAATTCATTTAAAATAAAGAACCCTTTGTGCTTTTTTGCTTTAATGATTTTGTGTCTATTCCTAAAGAATTACCTTCTTTCTTTACACCAGAAGAACTTAATCCTTTATTCTTTTTTCCTCCAAGACCACTTGACATCCCACTTAACGATTTGCCAAAAGAACCAAATGATTTTTTAGATACTTTTTTTGTTTTTTCTTTATCTATTCTAGATGCAATATCTGCTTTTATATATTTAGAAATAATAGAAGTTCCTCCATAGACAACTCTTTTAAATGACATATTATCTTCTTCAATAGGATTTTCAAATGGAGTGGAATCTATCTCTATTTCAAAAGTTTTCTCAGGAAGTTTATCACTTTTCCCGATAACTTTACAGTCAATGAATTTTATTTTATTTATTTTAATATTATACATACTGTCCTCGGTATCTTCCAAGAAAATTTTGCTAACATTAACTTTCTTTAATTCATCATACCCAAAATAATGGTTTATGTGTGTTGTAATAGTATCTATATTATCCCCTTCTGTATTACCTGTATATTGTAATTCAGCTCCTTCTACTCTAATATTGTCTATGATTAAAGTATCAGTAAATAATGAAAAAGGCTGAAAATCAACTGTAATTTGTGGTATTTGCAATACCAACTCTTTATTTGAAGAACCACCCATATCCATAACATCAAACCCATCTTTATATGCAGAATTTGGATTCCTTATTTCAATATTTTGAAAAAATAAAGTGCCAGTCCAAAAAGAACAATCATAATTTTTTATTTTTGTTACGCCACCTAACATATTTTGAGTTCCTTTTTCAAGAGTCCCTGCAACTATAGGACTAAATAAAAGTGTAACAGAAACAAGTGCTATAAAAATAAGCACACCTAAAATTATTATTAAACCATTTATTTTTCTTTTCACCTTCAATCTCCTTTTATACAAAAAATGCAGAATTAGATAACTAACCCTGCATTTATTTGATTTATTTTATTAAATTCAAATTATATTACTCATTAATATCTTTAAGACCAGCATTATCTTTTTGTGTCATCAGAGAGACAACGATTAGCACAATAAATGCTAATGGAACAGAAAATAAAGCAGGTGCATCAAAAGGTATAAAGCCTTCTGTCATTCCATAGAACTTTTTACAAATTGATGGCGATACTAAAATTATCGCTAATGAAGATATCATACCAACTGTAACAGATGCAGCAATACCTTTAGCAGTTGTTTTCTTCCAAAATAATAACATAATGATTGATGGTAAGTTTGCAGAAGCAGCAACAGCAAATGCCCAACCTACTAAGAATCCAACATTCATACCTTTGAATAAAATTCCTAAAATAATTGCAATAATACCAACACCAACTGCTGCAGTTTTTCCAGCCATAACTTTTTGATTGTCATTCATTTTTAAGCCCATATAATTTGCCATTAAATCATTTGCAATAGCTCCTGATGTAGCAACAATTAAACCACTTACAGTTCCAAGAACCGTAGCAAATGCAATAGCAGATATTATAGAGAAAATAACAATAGTGAATCCTTTAGCTAATAACGGAGCAGCCATATTTCCACTTTCAACATTCATAACACCATGCGTCATCGCACCTAATCCCATAAACAAAGTTAAAATATAGAAGAATCCAATTGCTACAATCGCAAGAATTGTAGATTTTCTAGCATCTCGTTGTGATGGAACTGTATAATAACGAATTAAAATATGCGGCAATGATGCTGTTCCTAAAAATAAAGCAAGCATTAATGAGATAAAATCAAATTTAGACCAGCCTGTAACAACTTTTTTACCGTCTTTTATTTTAGGTTTTAAAAACTTTAAACCTGGTTTCATAATTGCTTTACCAGATACTTCTTCCATACTCCAAACTTGAACTTTTTCATTTCCAATTTCAAATTTAGTTTCTTTTGCAATTTCAATTGTTGCATTTTCTACTATTGAGATAAATTTAAAAGGAGAAACTGCTGTTCCAGGAATATATTTTGAATCTTTACCAAAGTCTGAAATTCTTCCTACTTGATGAAATAAATTAGCTTCTTTTACAGCTCCATTATATAAAGGTGCTTGACCTTTAACAGAAACTTTTGATAAACATTCTATTAATTTACCTTCTTTAGCTTTCCACCAAGTATTGATTGTTTTTGTTTCTTCTTTATCTTCAATTTTAATAGTTTGCTCTTTTGATAATTCAACGAAAGAAACTCCTTTGACATCTTTTGTATCTCCAGTGAGTTTATACTCAGAAGGAAGATTATTTGCATCTAAAGTTAAAAATTGATGATACTCTTTATCTCCATTTTTAGGGTTTAAAGTAAACCCATTTTGGAACAAATATACACATAAAATAGTTGAAAAAATAATTAATAAACCACCTTTCATAAATTGAACATAAGTAGTAGAAGTCATTCCTGCAGTAGCAACAATAAATACAACAATAGCTCCAACCATACAAACGCCAACCCAATGGTCAAATCCTAATAAAGGAGTAACTAAAACCCCTGCTCCAACCATTTGTGGAATTAAATAAAAAATTGAAACTGCAAGAGTGCTTATCGCTGCTGTTAATTGAATTCCTTTAGAATTAAATTTTGAATCTAAAGCATCTGCAAATGTATATTTACCAAGTCTTTTCATCGGTTCAGCTACAACAAATAATGCAACTACCCAACCTGCTAAATACCCTATAGAATATAAAAAACCATCATATCCTTTGGTTGCAATTAATCCACAAATTCCTAAAAAAGATGCAGCTGAAAGATAATCTCCTGCAAAAGCAATACCATTAATAAACCAATGAACCGTTCCGCCTGCGGCAAAATAACCTTCTGCTGATTTTGCCTTTCTTGCAAACCAAAAAGATAATCCTAACACAAACCCAACAAATGTTAAAAATAAAACAACTGCTAAAGGTGATACATCATAATTCATTATTTGACCTCCGCGTCTTCTTTATTCATTTTATTTTCATAACCTGTGCAAATATGATTATAAATAACCCCCATAGCAATAGCTAAAATAATTAGACCAAATCCATAAACTACGGCTAAATTTAAACCGCAACATACTTGTTTTGACATTAATTCTTGGTTAACTACATTAATTCCTACAAACCCTGCATACACCAAAAAATAAACAAAAAATAGTTGTAATCCTAATTTTGCTTTAGCTGGTGATGCATTATCTTTACCTAACTTTACTGCTGGACCGTGACCCGCCATAATACACCTCGTTATTAAATTAATATTTCGTATCCTATTTTTCAAAAGAATACACAAAGTGCATTAATATACTTGACAAACATTAAAATACCAATTTCTTTCTAAATTTTTTCAGAAAACTTTGCTTTATATCA
>JAOZMT010000230.1 GCA_029934175.1 Victivallales bacterium
AAATTATGATAAATTGGTTACAAATAAAAAATCTTGCTTTGGTAGATAATCTTGAAATAGACTTTGGATCTAAATTAAATATTGTTACTGGAGAAACTGGTGCTGGAAAATCTATTATTATGAGTGCTATTGCTCTTATTTTAGGCGGAAGGGCTGATAAAAATTCTATACGAACTGGTGAAAAATCTTGCGAAATAGTATCTTCTTTTTCAATTCCTAAAAACTTACTTAAAGAAATTTCTGATATTCTTGAAACTGTAGGTTGTGCTTTTGAAGATGATTCTAATGAACTTATTATTAAAAGAATTTTTACTCTTAAAACTTCTAAAATTTATTTGAATGATAAAATTATAACTCTTTCAACTCTTAAAAATTTAGGTGATTTATTAGTCGATATGCACGGTGCAAATGAACATCAATCTTTGATAAAAGAATCTGTGCAACTTAATTTTCTTGATAAATATGCAAAAACAAATCAAGAAATATTAGATTATAATAAACTTTTTCAAGAACTTAAAGATATTCAAAAAGAAAAATCTGAATTTTTGGCAAATATCCCAAATCCCGTAGAACTTGACCATTTTAAATTTATTATTTCTGAAATAGATAAAGTAGCTCCTCAAAAAAATGAAGATGATGAACTTATTGCAAAGCATAAAATCATAGCAAATTCTAAACAAATTGCTGAGATTATTATGCACAGTTCGCAAATAATTGAAGAAAATGATTCTTCTATTATTGATAATTTACGGACTCTTTTTTGTAATGTCCAAGAACTATCAAAATTTGATGATAAATTTAAAAAAATTGAAGAACTATTAAATATTACAATAGAATCTGTCCAAGAAATTAGCTATGATATTGCGAGATATGCAGATGATTTAGAATTAGATGAATCTGCGTTTAATGAATTAGAAGAAAGATTAAGTGCTATTCAAACTATTAAAAGGCGATATGGTCCAACTTTAGAACAAGTTTTTGCGACTTATGCAGATGCTGAATTGCGAATTGTGCAATTTGAAAATTCACAAGATATGAAAATTTCGCTTGATGCTAAAGAAAAATCTGCACAAATCGCAATCGAAAAAACTGCTGTTATTTTATCTAAAAAAAGAAAAAAAATGGCTATTTTATTTGAAAAAGATGTTGTTAATGAATTACATAAATTAGGCTTTTTGAAATCTGATTTTAAAATATCTTTTAAAAAATCTGAATTAGGAAAACTTGGATATGATAAAATAGATTATCTGTTCTCACCAAATCCAGGAGAGGAATTAAGATTATTGAAAAAAATAGCTAGTAGTGGTGAAATATCGCGAGTTATGCTAGCTTTAAAAACTATTTTAGCTGAATCTGATACTATTCCTATTTTAATTTTCGATGAAATTGATGCAAATATTGGTGGCGAAACTGCAAGTATAGTTGGAAGTGAACTTAAACAACTTGCAAAAAATCATCAAATTTTATGTATTTCTCATTTACCACAAGTTGCATCAAAAGGCGATGTTCATTTTTTAGTGCAAAAAGAAGTTATTGATAATAAAACTTATACAAAAATGATAGAACTTGATAAAAAACAAAAACAACAAGAAATATCAAGAATGCTTGGTGGAGGAAGTGCTGCATTTGCACACGCCGCAGATTTAGTAAAAAAAGGCGAATTATGAAAAAATATGGTATGTGGACAAATAGTGGTAGAAGTTACACAATAACAAATATGCATACTCCACGACCATGGTTTAATTTCTTATGGAATGATTCTTTTCTTATGCAAATTGACCAATTCGGTGGCGGAAAAAGTTGGCACTCTTCTGAAAAAATGCCTTATGTTCCACATAATAATACTGGTGTTGCTTCTGATTTAGGATCTGTTACTGATAATAGACTTGTCTTTGTGAAAGATAATGAAAGTAATAAATATTGGGCTGCAAATCGTAATTTCCATAACGAAAAATTTGAACTTTTTCAATCTGAAGTTAATCCAGGTTGGACTGAAATTACATCTATTCATAATAAAATTAAATGTTCGTTATTACTATGTGTGCCAGAAAAAGATAATGTTGAATGTTGGCAAATTAAAGTTACTAATTTATCGAATAAAGAACGAGAATTAACGATATTTCCATATTCAAACTCCTCATTCTGTCAGCAGGCTCATAATGCCTGCCAAAGAGTTGATTGGAAAGATAAAGTTCAAGGTTTACTTTTTGAAAATAGTAAATCATCTAGACCTTTAAAAAATTCATATTTTTCATCTGATATAAAACCTAATGCTTATGAAACAACAGATCGTAGATTTCGTGGAATGTATGGAATATTATCTGATCCAGATGCTGTCCAAGAGGGAGATTTAAGTTCAAAAGGAACTAATTTTGAATGGCAAATGATTGCCGCATTTCAATATAATTTAAAGTTAAAACCTAACGAAGAATGGACTGTAAATATTGTTTCTGGGCTTGCAAAATCTGAAAATTCTGCACAAATCGCAATTAATAATTATTTTTCTCCTAACTTTCTAAAATTTGAATTACAAAAATTAAAAGATAAAACTCAAGAGCAGTTTAATTCATTTAATATAGAAAGTGATAATGAAAATATTGATAATCTTGTTAATATTTGGCTTAAGCGACAAATATCATTAGGTCAACAATGGGGTAGAGTTTATGGACGAGGATTTAGAGATATAATGCAAGATTGTGCAGCATTCGTAGGGTTTGATGCACAAATCGCAAAAAAAACTATTTTATATGCGTTGACAAAACAATTTGCAGATGGTAATACAATAAGACAATGGAGTCCAGAATGGAGACATCCATATCGTGATGGAGCTGTATGGGTTCCGACAACTATTACTGCATACATAAAAGAAACTGGAGACTTTTCAATTTTAGACGAAAAAGTAGATTTTTTTGAGTCCGATGAAACTGCTAGTGTTTTAGATCATATCAGGCGTGGAATGGATTTTCTATTGCTTAATTTAGGAGAAAACGGATTATGTCTCTGGGGTGGTGGAGATTGGAATGACTCTTACGATGCAGCTGGTTTAGCTGGAAAAGGAGAATCAATATGGTTATCACAAGCTTGTGTGTATGCGACAAATACATTTTGTGAACTATTAATGCAATTAAATTTAAAAGAAGAATCTGCGAAGTATGCAAAATTAGCTAATCAAATGAAAGATAATTTAAATAAAAAAGCCTATGATAAAGACCATTTTATTGGTGGAATAAATGATAAAGGTGAACGATTAGGAACTTACTCTGCTAAAGAGGCACAATTTTTCTTAAATACTCAAACTTGGGCTGTTATTTCAGAAACTGCAAATAATCCAAATGATTTAATGAACTTAGTTGAAACAAAATTAAAGTGTGATTATGGTTATAAATTAGTTGATACTCCTTGCACTTCTCAAAATCCTGATGTTGGAAGTGTTACATATATGGTGCCTGGGAACTGTGAAAATGCAGCTGTATATTGTCATGGAAATGCTTTCAAAATTGTTGCAGATTGTTTACTTGAGCGTTCTGATGAAGCGTTTTCATCATTAAAGAAAATCTTACCTGAAAATCCTTTGAATCCTAATTCTAGTGTTGAGCCTTATGCTGTTACTAATCAATATTTAGGACCAGATAATCCACATCGAAAAGGTGAAGCAAACGGAACTTGGATTACTGGAACTGCTGGGTGGGTATATCGTGCGATTGTAGAAAATATTTTAGGCATTACTACTGATTATAATCAACTAAAAGTTCAACCATGTCTTACAAAAGAATGGAGTAAGATAAAAATTCATAAAGTTTTTAAAAATGAAGAATATGATATATTAATAGAAAGAATTGGCTATAAAAAATACAAAAAAATATTAAAAAAACTTGAAAAATTAGAAAAAAGTATTAAATTATAGATCTAAACAAATACTACCCCATGGTGTAATGGTAGCACAACAGGTTTTGATCCTGTTAGTCGAGGTTCGAATCCTCGTGGGGTAACCACTTGTTTATCATAATTAATTTCTATAATCAATTTTCTTTTAAAGAGGTTTCTAAATGGATAATAATAGAGAAATGATCTTTTCTAATGATACTGAAAAAACAATTTTATCAGAAGTTGGTTTAAAACAATTTAATGATTTCTTTTTATTTAATCCATCAGACTCTAAATTGACAAATGAAGATAAGCGAGTTCATAAAAATAAAAAAACAGGTGATATTAGTCGCTCTACAATTCGTATAGAAATAAATAATAAAAATTATTTTTTAAAAAGGACTGTTCGTCAATCTTATTACTGCATACAAAATGAATACAAAGCTTTAGAATATATAGTTAAATTCAATTTAATACCTGCTAATATTGTTGTTAGAGGTTTTGATGATATTAAGCGTGAAGGATTTATCTTATTTAAAGAATTAGATGATTTTATATCTTTATACGATATTTTCAACAATAAAGTTTCTAAAGAAGTTAAAATAGAATTTAAAGAAAAAAAAACAGAAATATTCAATAAATTAGAAAAAATATTTATTAATTTTCAAAATTCACAATTTTTCTATAGAGATTGGATGGATAAGCATATATTTATAAATTTAAAAAACTTATCAATCAATTTAATTGATTTGGAAAGATTCATTCATAAAAACAAATTACCTTTAAAATGTAGAATTTTTCCTTTTTTACAAAAAAGACTAAGAAAAAAAGAGCAAAAAAAATTCCAAATCATAAGAGATGCATTTATAAATATTTAAAAATTATTCTGCGTTAAATTTCTTAGGCTAAGTTAAGAATAAATTCTGCTTCTAAAAATATTATT
>JAOZMT010000231.1 GCA_029934175.1 Victivallales bacterium
TATTGGATATTGAAGGAGTTTTTATTTATTATCAAAATATTTTTGGACTGTTCCTTTGTATTTTGGAAGAATTAAATGTTTATTTGCCCCACCATGGGCTTTCTCTATATTTTTTAGGGCTTGAGTTGAAGTTGTCTTGACTTCCTGTGCTTGTGGAGAAGTATAACTTGTCCCTAATAGTTGACTTTGTAATAATGAAGTTAATTGGTTGATTGGAATTTCTATTTCCATGAAATCTGCATTGTTCGCATCACTATTTTCATCTTTCCAAGTCATATCTGTTGGACCACCGCCACTTCCTGGCTTGTTTCCACAACCTTCTTTGCCACAACCGCCAGATTTATTGCATTTTCCTTGTTGTAATAACTTTTTTAACCTTTCAGAATTTGCTTTTGCTAAATATTTCATCATATCTTCCTTTGTATATTTTGAATTTTTTAACGCATCTTTAAAGTTCTTTTTGTTTATAAGCCTTGAAGACATTAATTCAGATAAAGATTTATTCATTCCTTCTTTGGATTTTGATAATTTATCTAATAATTTTTTTGCTAAATCAGGAGATAAAGATGCATTCTTCAAAGCATTTTTTTCTTCTTCCGATAAGGAATTTCCCATTTTAGGAGCTTTTTTTAATGATTGAGAAATCATATTTGACATATCTTGCAGTGCTTGTGTTAGCTCATTTGAATTAAGATTAGGTTCTTCCGATAACAAAGAATTCATAGCATTTTCAGCAAGAGATAATTCTTTCATACTATTTGCAATATCATTACTCGCCTCTTTGCCAGTCATATTTAAATCTTTATTAATATGATCAATTGCTTCTAAAACATCCATTGCATCTTCAGAGTTTGCTTTATCTTCAATAGTATAAATAGCTTCTTTTAGGATTTTACTTTTTTCCTCTGTTATAATATCTTCATCTGTCAATGTATCAACTTTTGCTATAAGACGATTAATATCATCTTTTGTATTAACTTTTTGAAATTTATCAATAAGGTTTTTTGGAGCAAATAATGAAGCAATACAAAAAAGAGCTGATAACAAAATTATATTATTAAGATTTTTTGATTTATATTGAATTTTAGGTAAGTTTATTTGGGGAATGTGTTCTTGCCATTGTTCAATATTTAATTCTTCTTCTGAAATATATAAACCTCCACAATTATTGTATTTATCTAATAATGCTCGTATTTTTTCCTTAGGGTATAAAATATCACTTTGTTTAAAAATAAAAAATATAGCTAGAATTATTAAATGAACGGCAAATACAATAGAAAAAATATTGAATTTAGGAAAGTTTAAATTTAGAATATTAAAAATAATAAAAATAATACCTGCTGAAAAGAATATAAAAGGCAATGAAATAAAAAGATATTTCATCATAATTTTTATTGCAATTTGTTTTCTTAATAAAATAATTGGGTTTTGAGTTGTATCCATAAGTTATTCCTTCTTTTTTAATGAAAATTTTCTGATTTTGATTTCTCCCAAGAACTGACCTTCAACCACTAAAGATAAAAGACCATCATCTTCAATAACTTGAGTCATTCTTGTAGGTAACCAACGCTTAGATTTATTTATACTTTTAGGGTTATTTTTTCTTAATACAACCTCTGTCCCATTATCAAGTTTTTGGACTAATTTAATAAATAAATTACCACCTTTGAAATCTAAATTTTTAAACTGAACTGATACTGCAATTTTCATCGACTTTTTAACTTTTATAGGAATATATCGAAAATGAAAGGATTCATTTTTTTCTTCTGACAATATTTTTAATTCAGAAATATTATCAATAGTTTCTGATGTCATAGAAATATTATCCCCTTTTGTTATAATCCAATTGGGAAGATTTGAAGAAAATAAAAAAGGGATAATGTTTTCATCATAATTTGTAGATGTCAAATCTAAGACTTCTTGTCCTATCTCTGCATAACTCGCAGGTTCTTTTTCTGCATAAGTCGCAGTTTTTTTATCTGCATAAGTCGCAACTTTTGTTGATTGTGAATTATTAGATTTTAAATTAATCATCATATAACAAAAAGAACTGATTAAAATGGTAAGCAATAGTATGAATTTTAATGGGATAGGTATTATTCTTTTTTTTACATTTACTTTATCTATAGTTTCAGTTTCGGTTTTTTCAGAAACAGGCTTTTTTAGGACAATAGTTTTTTTATCTGCACAAGTCGCAGAATTTGACTTACTTGCATTTGTCTCTTTATTTGAAGAAAACTCAACACCATCTCTGAGAGGAAGCGTTTTTTGTTTGTTATCTAAATTAAAATTATTTGATGCCTCTTTAGGAAATCCTTTTTTATTTAGACTAGCTTTGAACCCCTCAATATCATAAGGAACTCGTCGCAAAAAAACATTGGTATTTTTTGTATCATAAATATAATATGAGGCTCGTGTATCGTTGTCTCTTGATGCACCTACAGAACCAACATTTACAATATAGCGTTTATCATCTTCCATTGAAAAATCTTGAGCCTTTAGACAATGAACAGGACCATCATTTCTTTTCACAAACATACATGGAATATGACTATGCCCAACAAACAATAATTGTTCATGAGATGAGTCAAATGATTTTTGTGCGTCATCATTATTTTCTATATAACCAAACTCTTCAGGTTTAAAAAAATTAGAATGAGTGCATTTGAAGTTTTCACCTTGAAAGGTTAATGGTTGAAACTGAAAGAAATGTTCTGTTTTTTTGTCAATTCGTTCTCTAGTCCATTTAAGGATTTCAACACTGTTTTTACTGAAATTCTCAGTAGAAATTTTATTGTATAAGGCAGCATCGTGGTTACCTAAAACAAAATGATGGACTGATTTATGAACTTTTTCTAATACTTCTGCTGGATTTGGTCCATACCCTATAATATCGCCTAAGGATATAATTTTATCAATATTACTGTTTTCTATATCCATAAATACAGCTTTTAATGCTTGTATATTTGAATGAATATCCGAAATTACAGCATATCTCATTTTTTCATCCGTTTCTTATTATCTCTAGTTGTTATTTTATGTGCTTTTGCATAAATCGCATTTATCAATTTATTGTTTTTTTTAAATTCTTTTCTTACAATAGAACAATAAATACTCCAAAATAAAGCTATATCTCTTTTAGATACAAAGTTTTGAGATGAAAATAGTAATTGTCCCAAGTCTTTTATTCTCCACCTATTTTTTAAATCATCGGCTAATATAGTTCTTTGTAGGTCAATTAAAAATATTGCATCATTATTTTGTTCTTGTATGAAAAAATGCACTAAATATAAATCTTGATGAGCCATATTATTCAAATGAATTTTTCCAACATATTCTGCCATTTTTTTTATAAGGTTTCTTTTACGAGAAAAGTCTTTTTTTGTAAAGTTTTCAAAAAGTTCCGACGCTCTAGTATAATCTGAAATTCCTAAAGTTAAATTGCAACTACAACCGTCAATTTTAGCAACAGCAATAGGAGTCATTGTTTGAATTCCCAACGAATGATATTTTATAATAGCATTCCATTCATGAAGAGCATCAAAATTATATGGTTTAAAGCATATAATATTTTTTATTTTTTCTTTTAACGGAATGGGTTGGTATCTTTTTATAAACGAAACAACATCGCCATTTTTTGACTTAAGAACAGCCTTAGAAGTTCCCCGTTCTTTTAGAATAGCCTTGACAGTAGAACTTTCAATATCCCATAAGTCTTTAGCAGTTAAAATATTATTTTCTTGCATAATATCTGCGAATTGTGCATTTATTATCAAGTTATTATTATCAAAATTTTCAAAGTTCATTTTTATTTCCTAAAAAGTAAGTTGTAAGTATATTTATAAATATACCACAAAATCAAATAAAAGCAAGTTATAGGTAAGAGTTTTAAGAAAAAACTACATATACTCTTTAAAAGGTTATAAACTTCATTCAGCAGAATAATTAAAAGCAGAATAATTATTTTTTTATTTATATATATCTGTCATCATTTAAAACGATGATTTTATTTTCCATAACCTTAACTTCTTTTTTTGCGAATTATGCAGATTAATTTATTTTAATTATGGGATTAAACTTACCTGCTTTACAATCAAAGCATAAAACTTTTAAAAATAAATTATCTTCAAATTTGAAAGTCGTTCCTATTGACTCTTGAAACTTTTCGCTTTTTGGATAAATCAGCCATATCTCTTTTTTATCATACTTTTTCCCATAAGCAAACATTTGATATATATCACTTTGGCTTATATCATATTTTTCACCTCGATTATCAGAATTAATAAGTTTCCATTTTGTATCTCCAATTATATTATCATCTATTATTAAATCTGGTTTTAATTGAAACATTTTTGGTTCTTCTAATAAATATTTAGAAGAACACTGTGTTTTAACATCTCCATAATTTTTTCTCAAACAAGTCGCTACATAATCTTCAAATATTTGGTTCATATTAAACAAAAGTGCGAACACTACTGATTTACCTTTGAATGCAATAAAACTTTCTTCATCTAAAAACAATTTACACCATTGCAAAACAAGTTTATAATCATTCATCTGCCTATTTAATTTTACTTTTGAAAAATCAATTTTGTGATTTCTAGAAAAAGAAATATCATTAAAAACAAATAAAAACTCTCTAATTCTCTTTACATTATCGTTAGATTTTGCTTTCTTGTATAAAAATGCTAAAGTTGTTTTTATTAATTGATTTTCAACTCTATCCTGCAAATACTCATCATATTCAACAAAAAATCGTTCTTTATGAATATAATTCATTCTTAAGTGTTCTTTAATTTTTA
>JAOZMT010000232.1 GCA_029934175.1 Victivallales bacterium
TATCAGGATAATCCAAAGCTTTTATCAAACGAGGAATACTCGCTGGGTCATTTGAATTTCCCAGTTCTAAAACTTTATCAATACATTGTTGTGTTAATGTGTTTTTCATATACCTATTTTGTAATTCCATATAAGGTTAATTCTCTCCAAAGGTTTATTTTTCTATACTGGTTTATTCTCCAGTCATGATAAACGGTATCATAAACTTCTTGACTTATCTCTTTTGTAATAGCTAACCATTTTGCATGACTCGCATAATTGGCTTTATAGACATCATTAGGGGAGGGAATAAAAATTTCTATATTGTTTTGCCAAGCTTTTAAAATAAATTCTTCTAATTTTTCAGTATTTGTATCTGCAAGAAATTTTTTTCTAAAAGAGTCAATTTTTGAAGAATTATTATTTTCAATATGTTTATAAAAAATAGGATATTTTTCTAGAGATATAAAAGATAATAAATCATTTGATAATATCATTAATAAATCATAATCGTAACTATGATTAAAATTAGATAGTAGCCACAGTTTTGTTTTATCAATAAATATATTTTCATTTTTATCAATTGCAAAATCGATTAAATATCCAAGCCAAGAATCTTCAGTAGCAGATGAAGATTTCTTTGTAAAAGATAATTTTACATCTGAAATATAATTGTCGTAAAATTGAGTTTTATTTTTTATAATGACATCTAGTAAATTTGTATAATCGTTTGGATTTAAATATGCTTGATATTGAACTGTAACCAATTTATGTTTTAGATTATCATTTAATTTATCTAAAACCTCTAACCAATTTTCAAAAACCTCATCAATTCTTTCATCTGTCTCGTTTCTATGTAAAGCTAAAATAATTTGTTGTATATTTAAATTAATAGAACCATAACTTGATTGACGATAAAACTCTGTTATTGTTTGTTGTATATATATTTCGGCATTTTGATAATCATTATTATCAAGATAATATTCATAAACATCAATTCCATAATGCCATTTATTTGCGATGTTCGCAATTGAGGCTTTTATAAAACCATCTTTATTTCCAATTTGACTCACAATATGAAACATATTATGTAAAAAGCTCTTTGTATTTTCTAAGTCACTTTTCCATTCATCTTTGTGTTTTTCAATTTCAATATAAAGTTCTTGTTTTTCATTGTCTGTTAATTTATGGATAAAAGTAGGGTCAAAAGAATGATTAATATCATTCATTGTTGTATAGGCAGTTTCTATAAATTCAGGGATTGTATTTTTATTTAACCACATCCATTTAAAAATAACTTGAGCCCCATATTTTTCAATGCCCCAATCTGAATAATCAGACCCACTCCATTCAGGATAAGCACCAATCCCATCATTTATTTCTTCTATCAAGTTTATAAAATAATCATCTTCAATAGATTCATATTTATGTGCATCATTAAGTAGGGGTAACATTTTCTCAAAAACTTCTTCAATATCTCTGCTAAACTGATATTCGTTGAATTCGGGACATTCCCAATGATTTTCAGAACCAAAATACTCGCCATCTTCATCTCCTAATTCTAAAATATAATCATCTAATTGAGATGTTAAGCTAAATAATTTGCTTTCAAATTTATCTTCTGATAATACTTGTTCATTTTTAACAGGATTTAAAGCCGCATTGTAAATTGTAGTTACATCATCATCTAACTTTGATAATACTTTATTCATTGTGCTTTTATCAATAGTTTCTACAACTGCATCAATAAAATCATCTAACTGATTATCAGTTATCCCTAATCTAAAAACTTTACTAAAGTTTTTCATTTTGCTTTCCTTTTTTTGTTAAAAAAATATAGTTTGGTTATTGTTGCCAATCCAACCTGTATCTTTTTGATAGTAATCATTTATAACTTCAAAAGCACATACTTTCATATTATCATCTTTATAAAAAGGAGGTAAGATGTCAGAATCATTTTTAGAAACATTGATAATATAAAGCGAAATTTGTTTATATATATTTTTAATTTTTTCTTTTATTTCCATTGTATTTTCTAAAGTTATATTTTCCTCTTTTAATTGTTCATATAAACAGTCTAATAGTTGAATAAAAGATTCGTATAAGCCTTTTTCAATATCAATAAAGACAGGTGCTAGATATGGCAGTTTTTTCATATAATTATTATTAAATTCATCTATTGTATTTTCAAATTCAAGATGTTTCATTTTTCTTATCAACAATAAGTCAGGAGAAGTTCTTTTTATTGCAATTTCAAAATACTCTTTCAATATAGGTAATAAACAATTTTCTCTTATTGAACTTGAAATTAATTTTGTAACTTCATCTTTTAATAAATCAGTTTCATGATATGGAGAAAAAGCAATTTTATTTGTAATAATTAATTTAGCTGACGCTTTTACTTCTTTGCGATTTTCGCGATTAATTCTTCCAGCTGTTTGAATTATAGAATAAAAAGGAGCAAATTCTCTAAAGCCAAAGTCAAAATCGAGGTCGACTCCAGCTTCAATTACTTGTGTCGAGATTAATATAATTTTTTGTGATTTAAGTTTTTCCTTGATATTATCAATTATAGACTTTCTAGATAATGGAATAAATGCAGAACTCAATAAGAATAAGGAATTGTTATCAACCTCATCTTTAAGTTTGTTATAAACTTTAAGAGCTAGCTTTTTAGTATTTACAACTGAAAGAACTGAGTTGCCATTATCAAAAACTTCGATAATTTCATTAGTAAGTTTGTCTTCGTTGTCAATAGTTCTATCGTAAGATAAAGCATATCTATTATTAAATTCCAAAGAGAAATATTTATTATCTAATAATTCACATAATAAATCCTTATCAAGAAAGTTTTTTATATCAGGGACAGTTGCAGACATAAGAATAAAATCAATATTAAATTCTTTTGATAAATAATTTATAGTTTGAGAGAAATCTCTAAGTAAAACTCTTGGGATAGATTGAATTTCATCAAGAATAATAACCGAATTTCGTAAAGTCCAAAATTTAATTAAATCTCTATTTTTATTTGAATAAAAGAGATTTAAAAGTTGATTAAAAGTTGTTACAATAACATTATCCTCAGACCATGATTTAGTTAAGTAAGAATCTTTTTGTTTAGAACACTCATCATCTTCTATTCTTTGTTTTGCAAAAGAAAGATGATGATACTTCATTAATATTTTATCATCAAAAATATTAGAATACTCATCATAAGTTTGATCAATGATAGATGTCATAGGCAAGGCATTAATTATTCTATTTTTATTTTTTTCTTTAGTTATTTCTAAAGCTAAATTTAAAGCCATAAAAGTTTTTCCAATACCTGTTGGAGCTTCAATAAGATAAATACTTTTATTTAAATTTGATTTTAATTTATCTAAAGTTTCATTTCTAGCTTCATTTCTTATTTTAGATAAATTATTTTTTTTTGAAGATATAAGTTTTAATAATTTAACAATATACTCCTCAATATTCTCAAAACTTTTTTCTTTATAAGTTTTCTTGAAAATAGCTTCATATTTATCCGCAAAAATAAGTTTTGAAAACACATCTTTTATTTTAAAATAAGAATCAAGTCCACCTAACTTATACTCTGCCACAAAATCATCTTCATCAAAATAATTTTCTATTGATTCTATATTGATTTGTTCATTCTTTCCTATTATATTCAGAATATATTCTATAGAATCTTCAATATTTGGATATTTATAAATAATATCTTCACCATCATTTAATTTATTTGCAATAGCATTAACATTTTCTAAATCAGAATGATGTTTAAAAATTGTAATAAATATAGGCAAAGACTCTTTGTTTAATTCATATCCTTGTTCTTTAAAAAAAATTAAAGCACCTTGTAATGCGTGAATAGTTTTTTTATTTGACTCTCCTTTGATATATGATTGAAATGTTTTATACAACTTTCCCAAATCGTGAAAATTAGCAGATGTCTTATGAATTTCATCATCAAAAGAATCTGCAATATTCGCAATATGTTTTTTATATGGATAATTGGGATGAGAATAAAATTTTTCATCAATATCAAATAAACTCACAATTGTAATCTCCTGTTTTTATTTTTATAGAATATCCATTAATTGGCTTTTTGAATGATATTTTTTTATCAAAATCACCTAAAACTAATTTTTTATAATCTCTATATTGACGATTTTCCACAACTTTAGTAGCAAAATAAACAGTTGAATATTTATTTCCCTCTTCAAATTTGATTTTATCTAAACTATGAGTAAAAGAATCAACATTGCTTAATTCGCAATTTTGAATTTCTAAACAATCTAAATATTCATAATTAGCAGGAAATTCTGAATTTCCCATATAAAACATAAAACTTGATTGATGTTTTTTCATTGCTGAAATAATCTCATCTTCATATTTATAATTATGAATAAAAATAGTGTAACTAGGATTTATCAATAATTCTCTACGAATGGGTTTTGGTTTAGTCATTTTTTTAGAAATGTTAAGATTAACTTTTATTAATTGTTCTTCAACTTTTTGAGTTTCGGTTAATATTTTTTTATCTAATCCTGAAAGTATCTTTTCTTCTTTTTTAGATAAAGGAGATAAATTATCTTCAAATTCTAAGCCTAATAAATTCTCATTATTACAAGAATTGTTTTTTCTTTCTAATAGTTCAAATTTTTCCTTTTTAAGAGAAGAAAGCGATAATTGTTTTTCATTCAAACTAATAAAATTACTTTGTTTTGTTTCTGAACTTTTAGTGTAATCATTTACATAATTTTGCGAAAAACT
>JAOZMT010000233.1 GCA_029934175.1 Victivallales bacterium
CTCTCCGTCTCTCCGATTCTCTGTATTCTCCTCCGTCTCTAAATTCGCTCCTTCGTATCTTGAAGCTGCAAGTCTTGCAAGTTCTATTTCATTTTTTATTTTTGAACTTAAAGGAAGGCTTGCTTTAATATTATCATCATCATCAATATTATCATCTTCTTCAAAATCAATATCATCTTCTTCAAACTCTTCTTCGTTTTCTAGAGGTTGTGATTTATCTCGTTCAGCTAATTTGTCAAATGTTATTTTTTGAATTGTTTTATTATCAATAAGTATTCCTCTAGCCTTTGCCGATCTTAAAGGATATTCTAGTAAGTTTATATTAATTTCTTTTGTATTATTTTTTCTATGCTCTACAAGACATTTATAACAAGAATTTGAACGAACAGTAATAACTTCTAATTTACAATTTGTAGGACATAATGAATATTCTTTATCTGTTATAAATTTATCAATAACTGTTCGTTTCGCATAAAATTTACCTGTATTTTTATCACTATAAATAATACCAAATTCAATATCTTTATCATATTTTGCAAAATGACATAATCTCCCAATAAAACCTTTTTCAGGGATATTGATAATTTTATAAGCACCATTGCGTTCTATGCATAAAAGATGGTCAAACTCATTACAAATTATAGGATCATCACTTTTAACATTAGAACCAATATAACATCCTTTTTTATCCCAACCAACTTTAACATTATCTAAAGCAACTTGAGTTTTATCAACTTTATTGAATGTCTCGATTTCAGTTTTTCTTTCACAATCATTTGCATAGTTCGCAATTATATTTTTAATAAATTTAATAGTATAAGATTTTATTCGTTTTAGGTTTTTAATATTTTTATCAATAAGCAGTAAAATCTCATCAATATCTTTTTTGTTTTTATTTATATCAAAAAGAGATATTCTTCTAATAGCAATTGTTAATAATTTTTCAATATCTTCTTTAGTTACATCACGCCTTAAAAGGTGTCTATATTTATTTAACCCAGTCATAACTTCAGAGAAAACAAGTTCATTAGTATTACAGTTTTCAATGCGTTTATATATTCTGTTTTCAATGAAAATTTGAGCAAGAGTTTTGTCATGAAATTTATTTAGCAAGTTATCTAATTCTAATTCTAATTCTTTTCTTAAATATTCTATTAATTTCCCAGTATTTCTGATAAGAATATCAGTAACAGTCATTTGAGTTGGATGATTATTTTTTATAACCATCAGGTTAGGATGAATAGTCATAGAGCAATCAGTATATGCATATAGAGCTTTTTTTAAAATTTTTGGCTCATATCCACGACCAGGGATTATTTCAATTTCTACATCCTCACCAGTATAATCACTAATTCTTGATATTTTAATTTTATTATTTTTATCAGCTTTTTCAATAGAAGCAATAAGTTTTTCTGTATTTGTTCCAAAAGGAATTTCTGTTATTATTAATTTGCGTTTTACTTGTTTTATTTTTGCACGCACTCTAATGCAGCCATTTCCATCATTATATTCAGATGCATCCATAATTCCACCTTGCGGAAAGTCT
This sequence comes from Victivallales bacterium, assembly GCA_029934175.1. Taxonomy (GTDB): domain Bacteria; phylum Verrucomicrobiota; class Lentisphaeria; order Victivallales; family JAUVCU01; genus JAOZMT01. Next base: position 1,547 of record JAOZMT010000233.1, read on the forward strand.
GGAAACATATTAAAATTTTGTTTATTTAAGATTGCGATTTGTGCATCAAGCAATTCTCTTAAATTATGAGGAAGAATTTTTGTAGCCATTCCAACAGCAATACCTTCAGTTCCTAACATTAAAAGAGATGGGATTTTAGAAGGCAGCACAATAGGTTCTTGGTTTCTACCATCATAAGAATCAACAAATTCAGTAATATTATTATTAAATAAAGTTTCTATAGCAAGTTTGGTTAATCTACACTCAATATAACGAGCAGCAGAAGCAGGGTCTCCTGTGAAAATATTACCAAAATTTCCTTGTTTTTCGATATAAAATTCTTTATTTGCCAAAACAACAAGAGCAGCCCCAATTGAAGCATCGCCATGAGGATGATATTGCATCGTATGCCCTATCGTGTTTGCAACTTTATGGAATTTCCCATCGTGCATACGGAATAGCGACCATAAAATACGGCGTTGAACTGGCTTTAATCCATCATCAACATCAGGTATGGCTCTATCCTTAATTACATAAGATGCATATTCAAGATAATTCGAATCCATCAATTCTCTTAATGATGAATTAGAACCTCTTTTAAATGAAGATTTTTCTTCGATAATTTCTGTTTCTACAGTTTCCAAATTATTAAATTCCTAAATTATTTTAGTTTTAGCACATCTTGCATATCATAAAGACCATTGCATTGATTTTCTAAAAAGAGAACCGCTTTTAATGCACCCTTCGCAAACGCATCTCTACTTGAAGCTTTATGAGTTAATTCAAATCGTTCGCCATTTGTTGCAAATATAACAGTATGGTCTCCAACGACATCACCTCCACGAATAGCGTGCATCCCTATTTCATTTTCTCCTCGTTCTCCAACAATTCCTTCACGACCATGAACACAATCATCATAAGACAAACCTCTAGCCTCTGCAACATTTTCAGCTAAAGTAACAGCAGTTCCACTTGGAGCATCCTTTTTTAAATTATGGTGCATTTCTAAAATTTCTACATTATATTCTTTACCTAAAGTCTTTGCAACTTGTGAAACTGTGTGAAATAATAAATTCACGCCAACACTCATATTTGAAGCAAATACAATTCGTCCACCTTGGCTTGCTAATTTTTGCAATTCATTACGCCCAGCATCTCCTAGAGCAGTTGTGCCTATAACAACTGAACAATCATTATCAACTGCGATTTGTGCATTTTTTAATACATCGCCAGTGCTAAAATCTATAATTGCATCAGCTTGAGATATTATTGACTTCAAGTCGCTAACAATCTTCACTCCATTTTCAGCGACACCAGCAAGAATGCCAGCATCTTGACCAATGCAAGGGGAGGCATCATATTCAGTTGCACCAACTAGGGTCAAGTGTTCTGATTCTGAAATATTACTTACTAACCTTTTGCCCATTCTTCCTGCGGCACCTATAACTATTATTTTTTGCATATTTTCTCCTATCCGTTAAAATAATTACTAAACATATTTTGAACATTTTTTTGCCCTTTTTTAGGCAGGATTGGTGCTGCAGAAACCGTATCATAAGATAATTTTCTACAGCCGTTTTTTATCGCATCAAAAAAATCACTCCACTTAACATAACGCTCATGAGATTCCGTTGCGGTTAATTTTGTTATTATAGAAAGCGTTAATTCCGATGTTAAGATATTTTGATTATAATCTTGAGGAGTTGGGAATTGATAATTAATACGCATTTCCCGTAGCTCCTTGACATCATCAGAATGAAAAGGGACAAAACCAGAAATCATTTGAAAAAGTATAATTCCCATAGAATATAAGTCAGTTCTCCAGTCAACGCTTTTTTGCAAAACTTGTTCTGAACTAAGATACCATGGGGAAGAAGCAGTTATAAAAGGTTCAATATATCTATTCATCCAATTAGCATATCCATAATCTTTTATTTTAATTTTACCATTATCGTATAAAATAGACTCAGGCGTTAAATCGCCATGAAAAACACTACCTAAAAGTTTTAATTTTTCTAAAGCATCGCCGATTTTTAACAAAATATTCAAAGCATCGATTTCTTGCATAGGAGCACTAATTGCAATTTTATCATCTAAATTTTCAGCATTAGGGGTATATTCTGCAGTGAAATAACATAATCCCTCAAAAACACCACAGTCATAATACTTTTGTAGCTGAGGCTCGTCAATTTTAATGCAATTTCTCATTATTTTCAAGAATTCTTTAGTTGCAGGAGCATATTCTTCAAATGGTTTATTGAAAATTCTTAAAAGAAATTCCCCTTCATTCTTTTGCTTTACCAAATAATCATCTCCTTGCATAAAGGATGATATTTTTTCTAGAATTACAAATTTATCAATCTTATCACCAATTTTAAAATTTGCATTTTTTCTTAAAACCATATCTTTTTTCTTAATATTATCAAGCCTTGGGATTAAACATGTTTCAGTGCTATCATTATCAAAGTTTTCAGAATTGGTAATTGCAGTTTTTACAGCAAATTTGTCTACTTTTTTTGTTTGAATTAAATTATGAGAAGTTTCATTTTCGTTTTTAAATAGAAAGGTAGAGGTTCCTACTGTAACCTTATCTCCGTGGGATAACAAAACATCATGAACTATGGGTTTTCCATTTAAAATTGTTCCATTTTTAGACTCTAAATCTTTTAAAGCGAACTGTTTTTTATCTTTAAAATAATAAATTTCACAATGGTTTTTACTCGCTCTGAAATCGCCTGGAAACGAGACATCACATTTTTTTGAACGACCTACTAACAACCTTTTAGTATCGTTTAATGTTACTATATTTGATTTTCCCTCTGTATGATAAACTATTATTGACATTATTATTCCTTTTTCTGTTTATAGATTTAGACTTTATTTTGATTAATTTAGCATAACAAAGGAAAAATACAAATAATAAATTGATAAAAATTCACTTGATTTTACTATTGTATATTTTCGTATCTTCTTAAAAAACAGTTGTAACTACTTTAATTTATTATAAACTCTTTTATTATTTTACTGATTAATAGAATTATTATTGTGTGAATTAAAAGGCGTTGTTCTTAATGCCACCCACTATTTATAAAGATTTTTTAACCACTAATAGACACTCATTGAACACTAATAAAAACAATCTAAATTCATTGACTTTGCGGAATAATTTCATAAAGTATTTTTAAT
>JAOZMT010000234.1 GCA_029934175.1 Victivallales bacterium
ATTATAAAAGTTATACCTGCTTGGAGATGGTTATTAATTTAATAAATAATACGCAATTTGTATTATTAAAAAAAAGGAGAAAAAATGAAAAAAGTATTAATGTTAGTAATTGCGATATGTGCAATTAGTTGTGCGGTAATCGCAGAGTCAAAAACTCAAATCCAAAAAGCAGAGGAGATGTTAAATCATAGTAATACTTACTATTGGTTATCTCGTGCAAGAAATAATGTTTTGAGTGATGTTAATAAAAGTTTAGAGTTTGCGAAGAGTGCAAAAAATATTCTTGAAAAAGAAAATAAAAATGATGTCGTTTTAAAACTTATAGGAAAGGCAGATGCTGCTATTTTGGAAACTGAAAATCAAGCAAATTTTAATAGTGGATATTTATGGGACTTTTCACAATTAATTCCATTGTTAATTGCTGAAGATGATATTTATGAAGAGTATGATGATATTGATAATATTGCTATCTTTAGAGGAGTAGATACTTTAATAAATAACTCAAAAAAAGAGAGAGAACTTGACCAACAAATATATCTTGTAATAGTATCTAACTCTAAAAATAAAATTCACGAAGAAGTTGCTCATGGATATATAAATGGAAATACTACTATGTATGCTCTGACTAAACATGAAATTTTATCTGCTATTACACAAGTTGAGTTAGATGCGATTTATGCAGACACTGCAACAAGTGAAACTATGCAAAAATTATCAGATGCTTTCTCTAAAGAGGGAATAGGAGTTTTGCGTATTTCGCAAAATGATAAAGTGAATGATGTCTCATATTTTGGTTCGACTTTCTCATTTTGGAATTCTGAAACAAAGAGTTTTGGAAATAGTTTTTATGCAGATGGATTGTGCGAGCGACCAATTAATTCATTATGGATATATTCTTTTGTGCTTATAGGTTTATTTTTTACATTCTTTTATAATCAGTTAAATAAGAATAAAAGTAAAGGTTCATTTCCTCCGTTTTGGTATGGGATAGCCATTGCAGCATTTATCGCATTTTTTGAATATATGTCGTTTATGGGAATTAAAGCAAGCGAAGTTATTGATGCTGGTCCAATTGTCACATCTCCTAAAGGACTTTTAGGAATAGGGATTTTGTTATTAGTGATTGCTGTTTTACCGCCTATTTTAGTATATATCTCATCAATTAAAATTTCTCATGTATCAAAGATTTTAAACAATCCAGAAACAATATCTGCGATTTATGCAAGTTCTATATTAGGATCGATTACTTATTTATCAACTGTTGGGATTTTAAGATATGATGTAAATATCGTTTTAGCAAATGCAGGAATTGCACTAATCGCAATTATTTATCCAGCTTTTGCGATTGGAAAAACATATTCTCGACATAATTTGCAAGAAGACTTTTTATCTGGCGGACAAGCTGCACTAATCGCAACTGCAAACCTTGCAATGTTTTATTTCTTTATAAAATATAACACAAATGAAATTCTAATATCAGCTATTGCTTTAAATCTATTTACAATAATCATTCATTTGCTATTACCTTTTGTAATAACAAGCATACAAAAATTTAAAAATGAACAAAAAGAAGAAAAGAAATCAAGTTTAGAAGGTTTAAGCTGGTTACAAGATCAACTTGATACACCTCCATATTTTATTTGTAATCAACCAGTTTTTGATAAAGCTGTTAAATGGATAACAGAAGATGATGATGATAAAATTGATATGATATTTATCGAAGCAGATCAAGGTTGTGGAAAGACAAGAATGGCTTGGGAGATTGCAAAAAAAATACAAAAAGAGCATGGAGAGGAAAGTATTATTTTATTTGGAGATTGCGATGAGCCATCAGATGGCGGGATTGTTACGCCTTATGAGCCATTTGCACAAGCCTTAGGAAATTTTCTTGGAGTTGGACAATTTGCGAACCCAGCAGAAAAAGCAGAAAGATTAAAAAGTGGATTAGCTGGATTTGCAATTGATGCAGCTATGAATGCTAGTGGAGTTGGTGCTTTTTCAAGTTTATTAGGAGCTGAAGAGAGTGGAGAAAGTGCTAAAACAAATACCAAAGAGATGACAAAAGTTATTGCTGAAACTTTAACTGGTATATCAAAAGATAAAAAAATCATATTTATTCTTGATGATACTCAATGGATGGATGATGAATCTTTTGAACTTTTTGAACTTTTATTAAATGAACTAAATGATAATTTTAATGACAACCAAATAAACTTTATTTTAACAAGTCGTAAAGTTGATGATGACGATAAAGTGAAAGCTTTATTTGAAAAATTAGATAATACTGATAACAAAGAAGGAAAAATAGATATAATTGATGTCATTACTATAGAAGAAGAAGATTTACAAAGTGATGATATAGTTCTTGGTGTTTTAGATAACCTAAGATTTGATTATAATGCACAAGAGCAGTTGAATGGATATTTTGCAGGAGAAAATAGACCTTTGCCAGTCCTAATGACATTAAAACTCCTATTTGACCGCAAATATATTGTTGAGATTGGAGATAGATTTGAGTTAGATAAAAGTGTGAATCTAGCTGAATTACCTAGTCCTGATTATTATTCTGAAATACTTCAAGAATTAACAGCTGACTTAACATTAAGAGAAAGTAATTTATTACAATGTTGTGCCATAATAGGGCGTAAATTTAATGTATCAACTATCTCACAAATCTTTGGAATATCTATTTTAGATTGTTTGGAATTAATCAAAAAAGCCGTTGAAAAAAATATAATAGAAGATGTTTTAGATGAAGATGATGTATTTCAATTTGTTGAAAAACGAGTCTGTAATATGTTCAAAACTTTAAACCTTGATGATGATTCAAAACAAACTCAAGAAATTAGAGAATATCATAAAAGGTTTGTAGATATTTATGAAAAGGAAGACTTAAAAACGATGTCATATAAAGATATTGTAGCAACTGCACAACACGCAACAGCAGTAAAAGATGTTTATCCTGAATTAGTTGTCAAGTATAATCGTATTGCAGCTATAAAAACTCAAAATCGTGGATTATTTAAGTCAGCAGATAAGTTCTTTAAGAATGCAAGTGAAGTTTTAGAAGCAAGAAAATCAATTATATCTAATGAAGAAATTGCTGAATTTTATTTAGGTTTTGCGAAGTGTTTACTTGACCAAGAAAAAGATATTGCCATTTTAAATGATAATATTTCTAAAATGAAAGATAATCTTGAACTATCAGAAGAAGACGATTTTAAACATAATCCAAAATCTTATTATCAAACAGAACTTAAACTAATCGAAATTTTAGGTATGTTTAAAGATAGAAAATTTGATAATGCAGTTGCTGAGTCAGAAAAAATTATTAATGATGCAGAGAATACAAAACCTCAAAAAATGCGTGCGGCATTTTATCGTGCCATATCGTGGAATAGGCAAGAGTATGACAAATGTAAAGAATTGCATTTGGGAGTATTTGATGATATTGAAATAATTTTAAAAGACAGTAATTTATTATCAGATGAACGAGTTGAAATTCTCAAAGTGAAATCTGAATTATCAAATAATTTAGGTTTTGTTACAATGCGTAGCGAACCAGATTTAGCTAAAAAGCATTTTGAAATAGCAATTGAAATAAATGAAATGCCAGCAATAAATGACCAAAAAGGTATTGGAATTGCAAATGGTGGTATAGGAGATTGTTTAAGTGCAACTGGCGATTTGGAAGGTGCAAAAAAGGCATATTTGCTAAACTATGATATATCAAAAACGAATGGCGACAATCAAGGTATTGGCAGAATGTCAAGTATGCTTGGTGGATTATTATTGCGTCAATTATCAGATGAAAACAAAGAAGAAAATTTAGCACAAGCCGCAAAATATTATAGAGAAAGTTTAAATGTTGCATTAAATCAAAATAATGGAATAAGTATAGCATTTGCAATAGCTGGTTTAATTAGTGTTGAAACAGAAAGAGATATTCCTAAATTGGATTATATCTTATCAAAATACAAAGAATTTTCAACTGAAGGTTTACCAGATTTTGCAACTGGAGCTTTAAATGGTGCAATTGCACAATTCGCAGAAAAACACAACAACTTTAAGGATGTTTTCAACAAATGAAAATAACAAAACAAGAAGTAGAATCGTTGTCTTTGACTGATGAGCTAAATGCTCATTTGTCAAGGCATTTTGCGAACTGTGCAGATGATATTGCAGGTTCTAAATTTTTCGCACACTTCGCAAAAAGTGGGAAGAATTTATTAGAAATTATAAAATGCGAAGTATGCAAAGATTTATCTTATACTTGGAATAAAAATCGTTGCGAAGTGAGCATTTTTTTTGATAAAAAAATAGGATTTGATTCGTTAATAAAATTATCAGAAATAGATAAGGAATTAGTATATCTTGAGCCAAGGGATGAAAGCAATTCTTATGAGGTTAAGAAAACGATGGCTTATGAACCAATGGAAACAAATCAACTAAATATGATTTTGTTAAAGAATAATGAGAAAATAAAAATTCTAACAATATTCCCAGGTATTTTAGCTCCACCAATTCCTAATAAACAATATCATACTGAAAATGAGTTCGCTGAATTTGATACTTTTTGGAAAGATCATGTATTCATTGAAGAGTATTAATCTGTGAACGCAGAGCTTTCGCCTTCTGGGAACGCTGAGCTTTGCTCGGCTTCTGGGAGCGCTGAGCTTTGCTCGGCTTC
>JAOZMT010000235.1 GCA_029934175.1 Victivallales bacterium
TTATATAGTATTCAAAACCTACAAATAGCCGCTAGGATTTTATAAATAAATGCATATAATATAGAGTAGATAAAATTAGATTTTTAATCTATGGAAAAGTTGAAATTAAAGAAATTGATGGTATATTCATATAATTCAATAATTATATAATCAAAAATTCAGGGAAAATAAATATGAGCTTTACAATAACGCATAAAGATGACAAATCATTAGCACGATGTGGTGTTTTAAAAACAGAGCATGGCGAAATAAATACGCCAGTTTTTATGCCTGTTGGAACAAGAGCATCTGTGAAAACAATGTCATCTCACGAAGTAGAAGACCTAGGAGCAGAAATTATTTTAGGTAATACCTATCATTTATTCTTAAAACCTGGGCTAGATATTATGAAGGGCGCTGGAGGTTTGCATAAATTTGAAAATTGGAATAGACCTATTCTTACTGACAGTGGTGGCTTTCAAGTTTTCAGCCTATCTTCTCTTAGAAAAATGAAAAAAGATGGAGTTGAATTTGCATCACATATTGATGGCTCAAGATTTTTCTTAGGTCCAAAGGAATCAATGGAAATCCAAAGGGTTTTAGGTTCAGATATTGTTATGGCTTTTGATGAATGCACGCCTTATCCTTGTTCGCATGAAGATGCAAAAAAATCTTTAGACATAACAACGCGTTGGGAAGCAATGTCTAGAGACCAAAAATTAGATGACCATCAACAATTATTTGGAATAGTTCAAGGTTCTGTTTATCGAGACCTTAGAGAAAAGTCTGCTGAAGAATTGGTGAAAATAGGGTTTGAAGGATATGCAATCGGAGGTTTAAGTGTAGGCGAGCCAGAAGAAAATATGTTTGAATGTCTTGAATGGGTTGTCCCAGTTTTACCTGAGGAAAAGCCACATTACTTGATGGGGGTTGGCACTCCGAAACAAATAGTCGAAGCTGTCATTCGTGGTGTTGATATGTTTGATTGTGTTATTCCAACACGATTAGCAAGACATGGCAGTGCTTTTGTTTATAATGGTTCAACTATTCCTGTAAAAGCTGGTAGATATAAAGCTGATTTTACACCTATTGATTCACAATGTAACTGTTATACTTGTAGAAATTTTACAAAATCATATATTAGACATTTACTTAATGTTGGAGAAATTTTAGGAATGAGATTGGTCACAATACATAATTTGCATTATTATATAACACTTATGCAAGAAATTAGAAACGCTATAAAAACAGGAACTCTAGAAAATTTAAGGGAGAGATTTGTATGAAAAAAATAAAAGTTGATTTAGGAGAAAGAGCTTATGATATTTTAATATCTGCTGGCATAACAAATAGTCCAATTAAAGAATTGAATGATATATTGGGTGAAAGAAAAATTTTAACAGTAACAGATACAAATGTTTCTGAAATATATAAATTGCACATTTCGCAAATAATAGATTCTGAATTTTCTATATTCCAAGCTGGAGAAGAAAATAAAACTCTTGAAACGATGGGGAAAATATATCATGATGCGGTTTGTGCAGGTTTGAATAGAAAATCTGTTATTACAGGTTTTGGTGGTGGTGTTTCTGGTGATATTGCAGGTTTTGCGGCATCTAGTTATATGCGTGGAATTGATTTTGTTCAAATTCCAACAACTTTGTTGGCGATGGTTGATTCTAGTGTTGGCGGAAAAACTGGGGTTGATTTACCTGAAGGAAAGAATCTTGTAGGAGCTTTTTGGCAACCACAAATTGTTATAATTGATACTCATTTTTTACAAACTCTTCCAAAAAGAGAAATATTATGTGGTTTAGCTGAAATAGTAAAATACGCTGTCATTATGGATAGTGACTTTTTTGATTTATTAGAACAAAATGTTGATAAATTAATAAATTTAGATTTAGAATTTTATGAAAAGATAATTGCAAAATGTTGTGAATTGAAAGCTTATGTAGTGAAAGAAGATGAAAAAGAAAATGGTTTACGAGCAATTTTAAATTATGGTCATACCTTTGGTCATGCAATTGAAAAAGAAGCTAATTATGGTGAAATTCAACACGGAGAAGGAGTTTCAATAGGAATGAGTATTGCAGCAGATTTAGCTGTAAATGTGCGATATATGCAAAAAGAAGATGCAATTCGTCAAGAAAACTTGCTTAAACAATTAGGATTGCCTACAAGTTATTCTAATTTTCAACCAGAAAAACTATTTGAAAATATGAGTTCCGATAAGAAAAAGCAGGATTCAAAGACAAGATTAATTCTTCCAAGTCAAATAGGGATTGCAAGTTTATTAGATTATATAACAAAAGAAGATATAATTTCGGCGATTAGAGGTCGCAAAAATTAAATTTTGTCAATTGTGCTTTAATTTTCTCGGGGCATTTTTATTGTGATTTAACCAATCCCAATATCTATCTGATGGACCAATAGCTATTTCAGTTATTAAGTTATTAAAATCTTCATAATTTTTCAAAAACGAAATTTTAGCTCGCAAACTACTATTGTAACCTCTACCTTTTAAATAATCTAAAACAACCTTTCTTGAAATTTTTAAGGCAAACTCTTCGCCATAATAATTAATCATTTCTTCCAAATGTAACTTGACTTCTTGTGTAAACTCTTCAACTGTTGGTGGATTAAATGATTTATTATCTATTAACTCATTAAAAATCCAAGGATTTCCCATTGCTCCTCTCGCAAACATTATTACATTGCAATTTGTCTTGTCTTTTAATTCATTTGCAGTATCGTATCCAAAAGCTCCTCCGTTTGAAATAATTTGCAGATTACTTGCTTCTTGAACAGATTTTATAATATCAAAAAATACTGGTCCAGAATAAAATGACTTTTGAATTCGTCCATGAATAGTCACTGCATTAACGCCTGCGGTTTCAAGTTTCTTAACTAACGATATTGTATCTGTTGCATCTTCTTCGTCCAAAATTCTAATTTTTGCAGTTACGGGGAAATTAGATATTTTAACCATTTCTTCTGCACACTTCGCAGCTGTGTCTATTTGCTTTCCTAATGCTGCTCCTGCTCCTTTTTTTGCGACTTTTGGCGATGGACAACCTAAATTTAAGTCTAAAACATCAAATTGATATTGATTTAAAATATGTGTTGCTTTTGATAATTCTTCTACTCCACCACCCACAAGTTGTGTTCCTAACCATTCTTCAGACTCGCCTCGTTCTAAAAATCTGAGACTTTTTCTATTTCCAAAAACCAACGAATTCGCATCAACCATTTCAGTAAAAGCATATTTGCAACCATGTCTTCTTGCTGAATTACGAAATGGAATATCGGTATAACCAGCTAAAGGAGCTAAGATATAACTATTTGGAGAGTAAATCTGCATAGTTCGCAATTGGTAAATTATAATCGTATAACACTGAATTCCAACCATATTTTTGACCACCTTCAATATTGCAAGGTTTATCATCTAAATAAAGGCTTGGTTTTCCATAGGTTTCTTCAAATTGTTGATACATTTTTTCACTTGGTTTTAATGCTCCAACTTCATAAGAATAAATACCTCCAGATACTAAATTTGCTAATGAATAAGTTCTATAAACATAATTTATATGAATTTCCGATGTGTCTGAAAAAAATATAAGTCTGTATCCATTATCAACAAAACTTTTTAATAAATCATTAATTTTATTATTTTCAACTAATAAAACAGAGTTCCAAATATCCATAATTTCATTCGTCGAATAATTTTTATTGACAATTTTTCTAAAAGATTCAAAACATTTTTCTGTCGTTATTTTTCCTGTTTCAAGTAATTCAGAAACAGCAAAAATATCATTTTGAACCTGTAAGTTATTCTCAATTTCAAGAGTTTTGAACGCTGGAGTAGGGTCAACTTTGATACATACATTACCAATATCTAGTGCTATAAATTTATCCATTTTTTAAATCCTTTAAAGTATTTTTATCAATTCTAACATCGCCACTACATAGCGACATTATTTTATCTTTTGTTTTGAAAACTAAATTACCATTTTTGTCTATATCTAATATTTTACCATTCATAGAAATAGAATTATCCATTAATATTGTTGTGCTTTTCCCAATTAAAAAATTATCATTTTTCCATAAATCATAAAGTTCTTTTTCCTTGTTATCTTGTAATTGTCCATAATATTTTTGTAAATTTTCAAAAAGCAAATTTTTAAATTTTTCTAGATTAATATTTTCTTTTATTTCTACAGAAAGAGAAGTTGCAGGTTGATCTATTTTTTCTAATGCTTTTTGAGGCATATTCAAATTTACACCGATTCCAATAACTAAAGCCACAGGTTTATTTTGATTATCATTTTTAACTTCACATAAAGAACCAGCAATTTTGCGATGTGTGCAAAAAATATCATTGGGCCATTTTATCCAAATATCATTTATGCTTTTTGAATAAGTTCTAATTGTTTCAATAGTTGCGAGTGATGCAAGCCAAGAAAAATATGTCACCGGCTGACAAATTTTTTTAACAACAAAAGAAGCATATAAATTTTCAGAGTTATCAGAAACCCATTTTTTCCCACGCCGCCCTCGCCCAGCAGTTTGTTGTTCAGCAACAATCAACGAACCATCTGCGATTTGTGCAATATTATCTAAAGCATATTGATTAGTAGAATCTACAATTTTTAGATTTATTATTTTAGAAATACTCATTTATATTTTTTCAATTATATAATCATCTA
>JAOZMT010000236.1 GCA_029934175.1 Victivallales bacterium
ATAATAACTGCATATACATCTTTTCTTTTCATCTTATTCTCCTTTTTTAGTTTATTGTTATAATTTATTTTCTTTGTCAGGGTATCGCAAAATTTCATTCGAGTCACCTCCACGACCAGTCTTTACAATTACAGGATTATAGAGTTTTGCATCAAATTCAGGGAATTCCTTTGCATCTCCTAAAATTCTACTGTAAAAAGTGTCTCCTTTATGCACTACAAAAATAGATAATTCATCCTTATTCCCCCACTCATCTTTGAAATTCCCAGAAAAAAAATTAAGTTTTCTTATATTTTTATCTATTTGTCCTAATCCATTTAAGTCTGCTTTAGTTTTTCCTAAAGTGGGATATTGATAATATTCAATATAAAAAGAATCCAGTGCTGTTTTGATAGCAGATATTTTACCCATTACTTTTACTTTTAAACTTTGTTTCTTGTTTGAACATGGACATGGTAAAAGTAAACCTAGTAGAATACTAATAATACCAATTACAATAATTAATTCAATAAATGTTAATCTTTTTATATTTTTCATTTTATTCCTCTATATTTATATCAAGTGTAGTTATTCGTTATAGTTTTTATATATTATTTGAATAACTATCTTTTACATCTTCAAATATTTCTTTTAAATGATCAAATTTAAAAATTCCGTATATCCCGGTTAATATAGGAAAAGATAAACAAGCCCACCAGTAATTAATAAGAAACTCCTGTATACCACGAGATACAAAATAAAGAGATACAAAATAAAGCATTCCTGCTAATAAAACTTCCACACAAAATCCCATAAATGCAGATAAAAAAAATCTCATAATGTAACAAGTAATAGTTCCATCATGTAACGGGTCTTGATACTTCATTTTTATAATCTCCTATATCAACTTTTAGAAAGTTCTATATTTGTAATTGTAAAAATCGTTCCCTTTTTGTATTCAGAAGAGACTGATATTTCCCAATTTGACTTTTCAACCATTCTTTTTACAATGGCTAAACCTATACCATGTCCATTTTCTGTTTCCGTATAATATGGTTTAAATATCTTATCTAAATTTTCTACTTTTATTCCTTTTCCTGTATCTGCAATTGTCATTGTTCCTTTGCCATTCCAATTATCTTTTAATTTCAAAGTAACAGTATCTCCTTTTTCTGACGCATTGAGTGCATTTAATAATAAATTTAAAATTATTTGCGATAATACTTCACTATCTGCCAAAATTTGAATATCATCGATATCTAAAATAAGGTTAATTCCCAAACTGTTAAAGTCATCAATCACTAAACTTGTTGTTTTAGTTATATATTTCATTGCACTTAAAACTGCAAACTCTGGAGTTTTAAGCTTTGCATAATTAATAAATTCACCTAGCCTTGAAACTGTTATATCAGCTTCTTCCATTACCATTTCAGCTCTTTTTTTTGCAAATATTGAAGTTGATTTCTCAAGATATATTTGCTGTGCTAAACCACGAATAACTCCTAATGGATTTTTTGTCTCATGGGCTAGACCTGCAGCTGTGAGACTTAATTCCTCTGCTTGAACAGATATTTTTTTATATTGCTTGATTTTCATCAATAAAGCTTTGTTTTTATTGAAGATTTTCATAGAAATTGCACATATCGCAATAATTGCTAATGAAAAAATAGTAGTTATAAAAATCAATTTTATGTTATGTTTGAGCTTTTGAGAATACTCTTGAATATTATATTCAACTAAAATTGTTTGCTTCTCTCCAGCTCTATTAAGCTTCTTAATGAAAGTTTGCTTTGAAATAACCAAAACTCCATTTTGAATAATAAAAGACTCTTTTAAATTTGTCAAATGAGACTTCTTATATGCAATATCAGTTTGAAAAATAATATTATTATTATCATATATTGCTACATAATTAATATTAAACAAGCTTGCAAGTTTATTTAATTTATCATCTAATAAGTTCTTATTAATCTTGCCTTCTAAAATTGAAACTTCAACCGCTTCTTGAACTAAATTTGTAATTAATGCAGGCGTGCTTTTTTCTTGCATTTTTGTCATACGAAAATCTAAAATAAATAGATATATAATCCATAGAGGCAAGCATAAAGGAACTATAATTGCAAAAATAACTTGCAGAAATTTATAATTAGATCGGACTGTCATCATTTTACATTTAATTCAATTCCGTGTTCTGTTACTACAATTTTTCTATCTTTATATAATCCACCAATAGCTTTTTTAAATGCTTTTTTACTTAGATTAAACGAAAATCTTATATCCTCTGGTGAACTTTTAGCTGTAAGTGGTAAATGGTTGTCATCAGCATTTTTCAACTTCTCTAAAATTATTAATTTATCATTTAAAACTGCTTCTGAAAAATTTTGTGGTTTTAAAGTTAAGTTAATCTTTGAATCATAACGAATCTCTTTTATATATCCAATCTTTAAATCACCTACTTCTAAATCTTCGAATATCTCATCTTCAAAAATAAGACCTAAATATTGGTTGTTTATTAAAGCTCTAACTCCTAATTCATGTTTGTCATATATTAGTAATTCTACTTTTTGCGATTCGTGCAACTCTTTTGTTGATATATCATAATGGGAAAAGCACTTAGTTGTAGCTACTATTCTATCACTCGTTTTGTCATGAAGAATTCGGACAAGCACAGTTGTATCTTGTTCTACTTTCTCAAATTGATTCTTGAATGGAAGCATTAAATCTTTATCAAGTCCCCAATCTAAAAATGCACCCACTTTATTTACATCTACAACTTTCAAAGCAACTATATTCGATACAACACCTTTAGGTTTAACTGTTGTAGAAATTGCTCTATCTTCTGAATCTTTATAGACGAATAGGTTAAGTTCATCTCCAACTTCTGTTCCCTCAGGAACTTGCCATTTTGGTAATAATAAAGAATTTTCCTCGTCATCTTCTAAATAAATTCCAAAGTCAACAACTCTATCAACTCTTAATTTATTATATCTTCCTAATTTATACATAAATACTCCTTGTTAGTTTTTAATTAGTTTTTATAAAAGATACTGCATAAATCGCAAAATACAAGTTTTTTATTAAAATTCAATTGAAATCTACGATTTATGCAATATATTTAGATAAACTAGAACCTATTAATTAAGGAATTAAAATGATGAAAAAATTTAGAGAAAAAATAAGGCAAATACAAGCTAGTTATTCAGTTATACTGCAATCTCCTTGTGGAAATGAAAGGGAAATTGTTAGTTTTACACATAAAAAAGAACTTAATGTTATTTTTTCAATAATCAATGAAATAGATAAAGAGCTTGATAATTTAGATAATGAATTTTCAGATGCAAACCCACTTACAGACATTTTAACAATAAAGCCTAATTCTATAGATTATTTAAATCAAATCTTAAATTTTGAATCAACTGCACAAATCGCAGATATTATTGAAGAAAATATATTAAATATATTACTTAACAATAATACATTTGCTGAACAAAACAATTTAACCACAGAAGTTAAATTCCTTTTTCAGCATGCAAATGTATTAGTATCTCTTTTACCACAAACTTTATCTGATTATATAAAAATATTAAAATCTAAGGCTGATGAAAATAAATTATCTCGATTAAACCCCAAGATAGAAAAATTATTAGAACCTAGTCTTTCTTTTAGAGATGAAAGCAAATCTAATATTTTAGAAAAACTATATGAAAAAGCAAAAGGATTGGATAAATTTCTATTAGACAAGACCTTTAGGTATTCAAATAATGAATTATTACCTATTGAACTTGCTGATATTCGTAATTTAGATGATTTTTATGGGTATAATGAAGTTCGTAGACAATTTGATAGTCATTTTGATAGATTTATAGACAATATAGCTAATTTACCTTTATTGATAACCAGTTTGCCTGGACTAGGTAAAACACATTTAACAATAGCTAATGTGATTGCCAAAAAAGAACTTGTTTTGATTTTATCAGAACCTTCAGAACTTGAACAAGGTCTTGAAAAGTTACTTGAAAAATTGAGGAAGCATAAAAATCATAAGTTTGTTATATTTTTTGATGATATAGATGCTCGCAAAATTGATTGGTATTATTTTAGAACAAATGTAGGAGGAAGCTTTATTTTACCTCCAAATGTAAATATTATAATAGCCTCAAATTATCATTTTCCTGCAAATATTGCTAGTCGTGGAACTTCAGTGAAATTCCCAATGTTTGATGAAATTCTTTGTCAAGAAATGGTATTTGATTTCCTTCTTGAATCTGGAATGAAAAAACCTCCTAATAATTTGGTTTCGGTTATAGCAGCTGATTATGTTGAAAAATTTGGACAAAAAGCTTTTGATGAATTAAGCCCTAGAACTTTGGTTCATTATCTTAATCAATATAATAATAATGTTGATAAAAGAAAGGCGATGTTAGATATGTCAAAATCAGAATTGATCACACGCCCTGACTCTCAAATGTTTTTTGATTTAAATATAAAATTATTAAAAGATCTTTACGGCGAAGGTGCAATTGAAGCTATGAGAAAAGAAAAGTTAGAAGAAATTTAGGAAATATTTGAGGTATAAATAGGTATCTTCTTTAAAAACAGTTGTAAATGCTTTTATTATTTTGACAGGATAACAGGATTTTCAAGATGGACAGGATTTTTATTTATTAAATAAAAAAATTAGCTCTAATTTGAAAATATATAAT
>JAOZMT010000012.1:0-6238 GCA_029934175.1 Victivallales bacterium
AGCTGTTGTTTGCGCTTTCAGGAAGTTTATTTTTCAGCCGTTTGCAGTATAATTTTAGATATGTTAGTAACTGTTTTTTATGAACTGGTTGAATAGATTGTCATAGAGGAACCGTTAAGCAACGATTTTTTTAAGTTAAAATGAATTTACTTCAGATATTATTTATTGAAAATAATATTAATTTTACTCTGCTAAAAACACTGCGATTTGTGCATTTCGAACTTTAATCTTATCTAAATACTAAAAAAAAGCAATAAAAAAGAGTAAAATTGTTGAAAATTATATTAAAAGATAGTATACTCTTTGGAGAGTTCTTTATTAATAAAATTAACAAAATTAACAAAAAGGGAAACTGTTTGTATGAAAGAATTAAATTTAGCTATTGAAAAATTGGGAACACCATCAATTAAATCACCATTGAAAAATACTTTTTTTGAAAAAAATGGAGCTGCCATTATTACATTAAAGGATATTGAAGAAATTAATAAATATCAAAAATCAAACAAGGAATTTCCAAAATTAGAGAAAGCAGGACCACGAGAAAAAATATATTTTGATCCAGCTTGGTCTAATGCTGCTATTTTAACTGCTGGTGGCTTATGCCCAGGATTAAATGATGTTGTTAAAGGAATAACGCTTACTCTTAAAAAACGCTACAATGTTCCTATTGTTTATGGTATCCCTTACGGTTTTCGTGGATTAATTCCAGAATATGGACATCAACCAATTATACTTGATGCTGATACAGTAGATGATATACATGAAGATGGAGGAACAATATTAGGTTCATCTCGTGGCTGGCAAGATGAGAAAATTATGGTTGATACACTCGTTCGCCGTAATATAAATATGTTATTTTGTATTGGAGGAGATGGGACTCTTCGTTGTGCTCATGATGTAGCAAAAGAGGTTAAAAAAAGAGGTTTGTCAATAGCTATTATTGGGATTCCAAAAACAATTGATAATGACATTAGTTTTATAGATAAGACATTTGGTTTTGAAACTGCGGTTTATGCAACAAATGAAGTAATTACAGCAGCCCATAATGAAGCGAAAGGAGCTTTGAATGGAGTAGGATTAGTGCATTTAATGGGACGAGATAGTGGATTTATTTCTGCTTACGCAACTTTAGCCAATTCGCATGTAAACTATTGCTTGGTTCCAGAAGAGTCTTTTTCTTTGAAAGATGGTCTTAGACCTTTGTTACCTATGTTGAAGAGCAGATTGGAAAATAGACAGCATGCTGTAATAGTTGTGGCTGAGGGTGCTGGTCAAGATTTATTTAAAGGAAGTGAAGTTGAAAAAGATAAATCAGGAAATGTTTTACATCAAGACATTGGACTTTATTTGAAAAAGAAAATTGCGGAATATGCAAAAGAAGAAGATTTTGAGATTAATTTAAAATATTTTGATCCTAGTTATTCTATTAGAAGTTTGCCATCACATGGAACCGATGCAGTATTTTGTTTAATGCTTGCACAAAATGCGGTTCATGCAGCAATGGCTGGAAAAACTGATATGGTAGTTGGTCATTGGAATGATTCATTCACACATGTTCCAATTCCTGCAGCTACAAGTCAACGCAAAAAAATAGATGTTGAAGGACCTTTATGGCGTAGTGTTAGTTCTGTAACTTGGCCTGGATACTAGAAATATGTATATTCTTGGAATACATACAGGGGCGAGTGCAAATGCCTCTATTGTTGAAGATGATAACTTCCTTGCATTTTGCAAGGAAGAGTCTATTTCAAGAATTAAAGATGATGGTTGTAGATTTAATTTAATGTGTATTGATGATGTTATAGCATCGGCAAATATCAAACGAGATAAAATTGGCTTAGTCATAATATCTGCCCCTCATCTTCCTAAAGATTGTATATCTATAGATAAAAACAATGCTGATATATTAGAAAGGTTTAATGAGAGTTCTGATACAGTTAATTTGTTGCAACTTGTTAAAGGTAGTCCAGAAATTCAGGTATCAAATATTATAAATACAACTTCTTTACAAAAAAGGTTAGGTCTGTCAAAAAATTGTCAGATATTAATAGTAGATAATTTAAAGTCTCATATATTATCTACAAATAATTTTATAAAAACGAGTGAACCTATTTTACATATATGTTGTGATTACAACAAAAATTTTCCAGATACCAAAATATATTATTCAAATAAAGAATCTTTTAGTATTATAAACACTAAAAAGTTATCTGAGAACAATGGAATTGCATGTTTTTGGGATTCTGCAATTAATTTACTAGGAGTAGATTTTGATATATTCACAGATTATGCAAATCAAGGAGAAAATAGGCTTGGAAATGATTTATATGATTTCTTTTCTCTAGAAGATGGTGTAATTGTTAATATTAACAATTTAGATTTTTCTGATGTATTTGCACAGTTCGCAACTAAGTTAACAGTATATGATTTTGCTGCATCTATTCAGTATGCTATTGAGAAAGTTATGAAAGATTTTTTCTTGTATTGGATAGAAAAGACACAAGTGTCTAGAATTAGCCTTTCAGGTTCTCTGTTTTTAAATCCTAGCTTAAATGCTATGGTTGCTAGCTTAGAAAATATAAAAGAGATATATACTTCTCCAATTAATCATACAAGTTATTTATCAGTAGGAAATTGTCTCTTTGGTCATCTTGCAAAATTTGGAAATAATATAAATGCGGAAAATATAAAAAATATTTATTGTGGAAAAGCTTTTCCAATTGAGATATTAGAAGGCTATATAGAAAAATATAAATTCAGTCTTAAAAGGCATTCAGATGTTCCTACAGTAGTTTCTATGCTTATTAGTAATAATTATATAGGAGCTGTTCTATGTGAAAATATTAAAAATGATATAGAAGGAAAACTTGTCAATTCTATAATAGCTACACCACATCTATCAAACTTTGTGGAACTTATCTATGAACGACTAGGACAACTGGAAGGAACCGTGTTTAATACTATTTTCCTTAAAAATGATTTTCAAGCAAGTGGGATGAATTTAAAAACTTTTAATAATATTCCTATAAGAATTAATGAAGATTTCAAAACCAAAACTCCATTGATTGTGAGAGCGGATGATACAGTGTTAGCTAAAATTATTGAAAATGAAGAAAGTCTTTTAGTTTATATAATGAAGAAATACTATGAATTTTCTGGAGGAACAGTTCTAATAAATAAAGAATTAACTCATGAAGGTCGTGGAGCTATTAGAAACCCTTTATTGGCATTAAAATTATTATCTGATGGAAAAATAGATTTTATTGCTTATAAGAATGGATTAATCTTTAAGGATGGATTTTAACTTTATCTTATTGAAATACAAATAAATATAATTAATATTCTTGCTTCTTTTAATAAGTTTCAATTAAAAAAAAACTAAAAAAAATAGTAAAAAACTTGTTTTTTTTGAATTATGAAGTAAATTATGAAGACCTTTTAAAAGGTATCAATGCTCCGACATAGCTCAGCGGTAGAGTAGGTGGCTGTTAACCACTTGGTCGTTGGTTCGAATCCAACTGTCGGAGCCATTTTTTTGTCTTAATTTTTCTATTCTAAACTAAAATTCAAAACCTTTACTTTTTAATCCACAAAAAATTAAAGATTAATCTTTAATAAAAAGACTTGATTTAATTTGTTTTTATATTATATTAATATTTTGAATCTTATGAACAAGGAGGAATAAATGATAGATAAACTACTAAATATTTTAAAAGACATATCTGAAATAATAGCAGAAAACAATGATTGTAACCAAGCTTTAACTGAAATTGTAAATTTACTTGCAAAAGACTTAGATGTTAATGTATGTTCAATATATGTCCATAATAAACAAAATAATACTTTGGTTCTTAGTGCTAGTTTTGGATTGAAAGATATTTCTAATATTTCGATGAATGTTGGAGAAGGTTTAACAGGCACTTCCTTTGAAACTAGAAAAATCCTTAACATTAACGAACCTAAAAAACATCCTAAGTTTAAATTTTTTAAAAATTCTGGAGAAAAACTATTTAAATCTTATTTAGCAGTGCCTTTATCTGTTGGTGGAGTTTGCGTTGGGATAATTGTTATACAAAGAGAAAACGCTGAAAAGTTTGATAATTACACTACTGATATGGTTAAATCTCTAAGTACACAATTAGGTAATTTAATTTTAAATACACAAATCATAAAAGAATTAAGTGAAAAGTCTACTAAACCAAAAAATATAGTAAAAGAAGGATTATCTCTCAATGTGCGTGGTATTCCTGCTAATAATGGAATAGCTAAAGGAAAGGCATACATTTTTGAATCTCGTAACTATTTTAAAGAAATATATCATCAAACACATAGCGATGTAAAAAAAGAGTTAGATATTTTTGATAAGGCTATAAAATTATCTATACAAAAAACTTTAGATTTAGAAAATAAAGCGTTATCATTAATATCTGAAGCAGATGCATCTATTTTCAATGTTCATCTACTTTTTCTTGAAGATAAATCCTTAATAAATACGATAAAAAAAGAAATTTCAGAGAATGATCATTCGATAGAGTTTAGTATAAAAATTGCTTACAATGAATATAAAAAAAGATTTAAGAAATTAAAAGATAGTTCATTTAGAGATAAAATAATGGACATAAAAGATACGCTTTTAAGGTTAGTTGAATCAACGAAAGAGATTCGGTTTGGATCAAACAATCCACTACTGCATTTAACAAATATTGTTTCTCCTAGAATTTTAATTGCAGCGGAATTGTTGCCTTCTGATTTGATTAGAATGCCTATTGATAATATTGCTGGAATAATCTGTGAAAAAGGAGGAATTACTGCACATGTCGCAATTCTTGCAAAAGCCCTTGATATTCCTGCATTGTTAGGTGTTAAAAATATTACTCAAAATGTTAAAAAGTATGATGAAGTTCTTTTAGATTGTTTTACAGGGCTTGCATATATAAGACCAGATAAAACTATAAAAGATGAATTTAAAGAAATGACAATAGGTCGTCCATTAGCTGGGAATATAGATTTGACTCCTGCAATAACAACAGATGGAATTAGAATAAATTTAAGAGGTAATGTTTCACTTGTTTGTGAAATTGATAAATTGAAAGAATATGGAGCGGAAGGAATAGGATTATATAGAACTGAGTTTTTATATATGATAAGAGATCATTTGCCTTCTGAACAAGAGCAAATTAATGTTTATTCTAAAATTTTACAATCCTCAGGTGGTGAACCTGTTACACTTCGTGTTTTAGATTGTGGTTCTGATAAGCCAATACCATATTTTTCTTCAATAAAAGAAGACAATCCAGCTTTAGGAAATAGAGGAACCCGCCTTTTACTATCTAATGAAGATATGTTCATAACTCATTTACGAGCTATTTTGCGTGCTGGAGTTTATGGAAATCTCAAATTGAACTTCCCTATGATTTCATCTTTACAAGAATTGCAATATATAAAACTTATTCTTAAGAAAGTGGAAGAACAATTGCATGAAGAAAACATAGAGCATTCAGAGAACTATGAAATTGGTATAATGGTTGAAGTTCCTTCTGTTGCTTTAAGTCTTGATAAATTTCTCCCACATATTGATTTTATTAGTATTGGAACAAATGATTTATTACAATATTTATATGCCGCAGATAGGGGAAACGACTCTGTGTCTCAATTAAGTGAATTTTTTGAACCTTTTTTCTTGAAAATTCTTTTTGATATGGGGCATACGATGAAAAAATATCCAAATAAATCTATAAGCATTTGTGGAGAAATTGCGAGTAATGCAAATGCTATTCCTTTTCTTATAGGAGCTGGGATTTATGATTTAAGTATTACATTAAAACTTATTCCAAACATAAAGAAAACAATTAAACTTTTTTCTGTCGAAGAGTGTGAAAATATAATAAAAAAAGCTATTCAAATGCAGTCAGCATCTGAAGTTAAACAATTTATTGAACAAATAGTTCAAGATAAAAATAATAAAAAGATTCAGTAGATTTCCACAAAATAGACAAAGTTTAACACAAAGGAACTCTTCGTGAAACTTTGTGCTTAACTTTGCTTCCTTTGTGGTTAAATTTTACTGAATATATAATAAAGGAGAAATATTTATGATTACTAAACAAAAACTTTTAATCCCATTTTTTGCGATATGTGCAATATATTTAATGACTGGGTGTGCTATTGCCACAAAGCAATTAGGTGAAATTGATTGTGATAAGGCTTATTCTGATGGTATGTCTATTGTTTTATATAA
>JAOZMT010000012.1:6338-14633 GCA_029934175.1 Victivallales bacterium
CTTTTCGGACCATCTGAAGGAGGCTATCAACTTTATGTAAATGATGAGTGCGACAAAGCAATTGATTTATTCAAAAAGAAATATCCGAAGATTTTTGAAAAATATAAAAATAATATTGTAAATTATAGTGAATGTTTTTTATATGGAGCTGAGTAAAATTTTATGAAATATTTATTATTAATTATAATTATTTTTTCTTGCAACTATATTCAGGCAGAAGATTTTGTTACTTCTCGTGGATTATATGCGAAGTATGCAAAAAAGATGAAAACTCCTTATGAAAGGAGAATTGCGTTATGTATTGGAATAAACAAATATTCATCTTTTAATACAGATGAAAAGAAGTTTTCTAATTTAAATTATGCAATAAATGATGTTAATGCAATAGGCAAATTGTTTTCATCTTTTGGATTTGATGAAGTTATTTATTTAAAAGATGAACAAGCAACCCAAAGTAACATAATTAATACTCTATTGAAAATCAAAGGTGAAATAAATAAAAATGATTTGTTAGTTATTTATTATGCTGGTCATGGAAGTGAACAAAATGCTGATGGAACTTATATTAATTATATTATTCCTTATGATTGCCCCTTTTCTCAAGAATTGAAAAAAGGTATCGCTATTTCTCTACTTTCTGAAATAGGTATTTCTATGTCCAATAACCATTTGCTATTTATGCTAGATAGTTGTTATTCTGGATTTTTATCATCATCAAGAACTTCCTTAAATATTCCTAATGGTATGAGTAAAGAAAAATTCTTGAAATTGTTTTTAGAGAAAAAATGTGTTTATTTATTAACAGCTGGCGGAACTGCTCAATCTGTTGTTGAAACTAGAGATCATGGTGTTTTTACAAAACGGGTTTTGGATTTTTTATCAGATAAAAATAAAGTTTCGGTTATAGATGATTTATTACCATTTGTAAAAGAAAAAGTTAGTGATGATACATTTGGCGGACAAAAACCTAAAGGTGGATATTTATTTGATGGCGGAGGCGATATTCATATTGAGAAACTTGCACAAGTAAAAAAGAGTTTTAAAACAGCTAAACTATCAATAGAAGAAATAAATTCTAAATTTGATGAAATTTCAAAGCTTATAGAAAACAAAGAATTATTAATAGCTGATAAATTAATAGCACAAATTTACACTAATTATTATGAATATTCAAAACGAAATGATGCAAAGTCTTACGAAATGATTAAATATTTAAAAAAATTATTAGAGCTATCAAACTTAAGGCTACAAGCTAATATTTCAAATTCGACATCTGGAATTGCTGCATATTACGCACAAAAAATAATAAATTTAAATCAAAAATAAAAACACGACCGTGCATTAGCGTATTATATGATAGGAAAAAATTATTATCAACAAGGACATTTTGAAGAAGCTAAAATTTTACTTAGAAAAGCTTTTGAGATTTGCGATAGAGCATTGAATAGCCCTATTCCTAAACATAAACTTCTAGATTTATTATCAATGATAAGCTATAAACAATATCGTTTTGATGATGCTAAAAGATTTATGAAACGAGCTTTAACTGAAGGTAATATAACCGCTTTAGAAAGGGCTGGTTTATATAATAATTTAGGGCTTATTTTTAAAGATGAGGGACAATATAAAAAAGCTTTTGATGTTTTTAGTAGAAGTAAAAATATTTATGATGACGAGTATGAATTAAATTCATTAGGGGCTGCTGAGGTTTTTAATAATATGGCTTTATCAATGGTCGAACAGCGAAAAAATCTTGGTTATAAATCTTTTGATGAGCCTATTCAACTAATAAAAAAGGCTTTATTAATAGTAGAAGAAAATGATAAAAAACTAAGACAAAAGCCCAGTTTAAAAGCTGTTCAATATAGAAATAATTTGGGACTTGTTTATTTTGAGAAAGGAGATTACAAGAAAGCTTTAGGATTTTCAAAAGAAGCATCTGCATTAGGTATTAAAAGGTGGGGCGAAAAATCCCCTGTTATGGCTGAAATATACAATTCTTTAGGTTTAATTAATATAGAATTGGAAAAATATTCTAGTTCTAAATATTTTTTACAAAAAGCTTTATCATATAGAGCTAAAACTTTTAAAGATAATCCAATTACCGCACAAAGCTATATTAGCTTAGGAAGATTATATGCTAAAAAAGAGATGTATAATAAGGCTGATGAAATGTATAAAAAAGCTCTTCATATTAGAGAGAAATGCTTAGGAAATGCACATTTAAAAACTGTTAACGCAGGGCATTTGTTAAAAAATGCTGAAAAAAATTATAATAATTATGAACAAAAAAGGAAAAAGAAAGATGAAAAAGATGATTCTTGGTGGTAAATTTGGAGTTATAGGAATATGTTTATTACTTGCGAGTTGTGCACCTTCGTTGCATAAGCAGCAATCTGCACCAGATATGATTGATGCACAATTAATTCGTGGAGTTGCAGATAAGATGATGCGTTCTTTGTTGGATTCTGATATTATGCAGTCGCAAACAACACCTCCTAAAATAGCATTGTTAAGATTTCGCAATAAGTCTAGGTTTCCAATGGATGCTTCGATATTTGTATCAAAATTGCGAGCTGACTTAAACTCAAAAGCTCCTGGGCGAGTTACTTTTTTAGCAAGAGAAAATCTTGTTGCAATAAAAAATGAAAGAAAAGGTAAACGAGAAGGGATGTTTTCGTTTAGAAATGGTAATTTAAAAAAAGCAATTAGTGGAGCTGATTATTTTTTAACTGGCGAGTTAAGAAGTTTAACTGGTTCAATTAATGGACATCGTTCAGAGTATATGCATTTAACTTTTTATATTGTTAATGCAGAAAATTCTGATATTTTATGGGAAGATCAATTTGATTTAGAATTTAAAGGAACGGCAAATGTAATTTATAGATAATATTGTATAATGTGACACGGATGTCTTATCTGAGTGTTATTTAATTAAACCTGTAATTTTTGGTCACATTTTAGTATTATTTTTATTGAAAACTTGTAAAGAATAGTAATAGAGAGTATATTATTTTTAATAAATAAAAAAAAGGAGATTGTAATTATGTGTAAGATTAATCCGAGAGTTGATTTTGCTTTTAAAAAACTTTTTGGAAGTGAAGAAAATAAAGATTTATTGATTTCGTTAATAAATTCTGTCGTATCAGAAAGTGACCAAGTTAAGGAGGTTGAATTAAAAAATCCGTATAACTTTGCAAATTACACTGATGATAAAAGTTCTATTTTAGATATTAAAGCTAAAAATATCAATAATGGAACTTGGTTTGATATTGAAATGCAAATTGCTGAAGATGCTCATTATGATAAGCGGTCTTTATTCTATTGGTCTCAAATGTTAGATGAACAATTAAGTGGCGGAGATTTATATAAAAATCTAACGAAAACTATTTGTATTAATATTTTAGATTTTAAAATACCAGAATATCGAAAAAATGATGAGGATTATCACAGCATTTATAAAATACTTAATACTAAGACTTTAAAAACTGATAAATTACATGACATTTTTGAAATACATTATATTGAATTAGAAAAATTCAAAAAAGATTATCCTAATTTAAAAACAAGTCTTGACCGATGGTTATCTTTTTTGAATACCGCACATGAAATTGATAAAAATAAAATTCCAGAAGAATTTGAAGAAGATGAAGCTGTTATAAAAGCAATAGATGAAGTAGATAGGATGTTCAATGAAGAGGAACGAGAAAAATACAAACAACATCTTAAATACAAAGTGATAAGAGAGAGTCAATTAGATACAGCAATAGAAAAAGGGTTGAAAAAAGGGTTGGAAAAAGGGTTGAAAAAAGGGTTGAAAAAAGGTAGGGAAGAAGGTAGGGAAGAAGGGTTGAAAAAAGGTAGGGAAGATGGAATAAAAGCGGAGAAGCTTAAAACAGCTGAAAAATTATTGATTGCTAAACTAGATATAGAATTTATTTCTAATGCTACTGGTTTAACTGAAAAAGAAATTCTGAAGATTAAGGATTGTAAATGATTTTGCGATACAACATTCTTCACGGAAATCTGTATATAACATAAAAATATATTTTATTGAAAAAATCAAAATATAAAAAGGAGAAAAAAACGATGAATTTAAAAAGAAATTTAATGATTGGTGTAGCTATTGGAACAACTGTTTTTCAAGGTTGTAGAAGTGAAGGTCCACAAATGGTAGGTTCACACAGTGTTGGTGCAGCCGAAAGAAACATGGAAGCGGTTGTCCTAGACTCTTCTTTAATGAGCGACTGGATGGAAGATTTATTTAATGAAGGCAAACTTTCATTTGAACATCCTGTATCAAGAAGAGTGCCTGGAACTCAACTGTTACAAGTATTTTCTGAAATTAGAAATAGATTATCTGAAAAAGATATTGTAGTTGAAATTTCAACGGTTTTCAGAGATAGTAGTAATATTATTGTTGATGAAACAGATTGGGAAAAATATAAATTAACTCCAAATCAAACTATAGGTTATAAAGTTAATTCAATTACTCCAGCAAGTAAATTTTGCATTAGAATGAGAATGCCTAGAAGATTTACAAATAGTTTAAGTGGACAAGGTATAAATCTTATGACTGATAAAATTTTGCGTTCTCTTGTTAAATCAGAACCATTTAGACAAACTAATGGAATTGAAAGAATTGCTTTACACCAATTTGATAATAGAACAAATGAAAAATTAGATGAATCTCTTTTTACTTCTAAATTAAGAGCTGAAACTAATGAAAAAATCCCTGGTCGTGTTAGATTTGTATCAAGACGATTTGAGGTTTTAGATGCTGTTGAAGAGGAAAGACGAAAAAAACGCGATGGGGACTTGACTGTTAAAAAAGAAAATATTAAGAAAAGAATGAGTGGAGTTGGATATTTCTTGACTGGAAAATTACAAGCTTTACCTGATAGAGAACAATATAGACTTTTTAGTTTTCAATTAATCGATGCCGAAAATAGTGATATTATTTGGGAAGGTCAATTTGAAATAGGTGATTTTTAATGATATATAAATTGTTGATAATAGGATTTTCTTTAATTCTTTTTACTTCTTGTAAGACAGAAGGTCCAAAGAAATTAAATTGGATTAAGATTGATAATTCCGAAAGAAATACGGTTTGTGTTGTCTTAAATGAAGAATTAGAAGATTCTATTTCTTTTGAAAATTATAAACAAAAATCATTAGATCGTGGAAGAATTTTAGTTTATGCTGAATTAAGAAATAGAACAAACACTTCTTTTTCAGTGGATATTTCAACAGTATTTAGAGATTCTGATACAATTATTGTCGATGAATCTGCTTGGAGAAATGTTGCTTTTACGCCAAATCAAACTATCCGTTACAAAATCTCATCAGTTTTATCTGCTGAAACATTTACAATTAGAATAAAAAATAAAAAATAAAAGGAATTTATATGAAAAGAGTATTATTAACATCATTATTGGCAAGTAGCACAATGATGATTACTGGGTGTGCAACACAAGATTGGGCTGAAAATAAAATATCAGAAGCTAAGCAGGAAGCTGAAGTTAAATTTAAAAAACAAAATAAAAGTTTATCCGCTGACATAGATAGACTTCTTCAAGAAAACAAGGAATATTTAGGACTATTAAAAGAATATGCGAATGAATCTAAATCTATCAAAAATAATTTAGCTTCGTTAAAACAAGAATTGAAAAAACTAGATGATATTATCAAAAAGACAAAAGTTGATTTAACAAAAGAAGTTAAACAATATTATGAAGATGGAGATAAGCAATTATACAACAAAATAACTGCTGAACAACAAAAACATATTGATGCACTTAAAGTAGAAATGGTTAAAGTTGAACAAGCTGATATCCAATCTAAAAAATTAAATGATATTATTGATAAAATTATGAAGGCTTATGAAAATGAAAAATAACAAACTATTCCAATTCATTAGTTCTTTTGGAATGGTAATGTTTCTTGCGAGTTGTGCAACGGAACAGAGTATCAATGAACAAATAACTAAAGGCTTTATTAATCCAACAGAAAATTGGAATAATAATTTAGCAAAACAAGCTTCTCAGGCAAAATCTTTAGTAAATCAAGTCAAAGGTGAAAATGTTTCATCTTTATCGTTGTCTGATAAAACTCAGTTATATAAAATTTATAACAATGATACTATTGACAAAATTGCAATAACTAAACAAATTCAAAAGGCACATTTGTCTTTTATTAAAAGTTTAGGAGAAGGAATGAAAAAGAACTCTATTAATGATAATGCGTCAAATCAATCTGCTATAGAAAAGACTTTAGATGAAAAAATAAATTCTGTTTTAAATCAATGGACTAATCGCTCAAATAATGTTCATAAGACTTCTAATAAACTATATTCAGATTTTTTCAAAACAACAACACTATACAAACTCGCAAGTTTACCTATGCGTAAAGAATTATTTTTCCCTTTACCATTAAAAACACAAGAAAAATTAGATTTATCTACTGATGGAGTTAATCAAAAAATAAATTTATTGAAAAATAGTTTAAGATTACAATATAATTTAAAGGAACATGAAAAAATATTTTTCATTAATGCAATTGGTAATTGCAGAGAATTTGCGAGTTATGCAAAATCTCTTGATCAAGCATTGCCTCCATGGAAACTAGAAACAAAAACTTTAAATAATAAATTTTTAGAACAATCAAAATCTAGTTTTGAAAATAGTGAAAAATATCAAACATTTTTGTTAAATCGTGCTTATGTCGCAGATTATATGATAAGAGAATTAAATTATTCACAAAATACACCATTGCAACTGGCATATTTTATTGTTGATTTAGAAAAAATATTACCTCTTTTAAATCAATCAAAATGGAAAAATGATATTGTTAAATTAGAAAAAAAATATAAAGATAATTTCAATAATAGAAAATTTATGACTTATGATTATTTGAAAAAACCAGCATTGAAAAAGGTCGGAGTTTTTAAACAAAATTTCATACAAAAAAAAGAATCTAAAGAACCTATAAAAACAATTATCAAAAAGAAAAAGTCTAAATATTTCAAACCTAAAAGAGCTCCTATTCCAGCTCATTATCTAATTCATACACAAGGGAGGTCATAAACTATGATAAACTTTATAATAAACTCAAAGTTTTTAAAAACTATTAATTGCTTTTTAGCCATAATATTCATTATTTCAATTACAGGTTGTTCATCGGTTCCAGTTGAAGCTCCTGTTTTGAAAATTCCACAAAGCGAACCTTTGCCTTCTGAGATATCGAATGCTATTGATAAATTAAAGTTAGAAAAAAATCGTAATTCTGTTCTTAATTTAACTGATATTGCAGTTCTAGCGATTAAAAATAAGAATTCATTATCTGAAACTGCATCTTCTGAACTTATAGATAACTCTTTAGATTTAGCAATAAAAAGTATTGAAGATGTTTATTCTGATACTCCAGAAGCACAAAAAGCTCGTTCTTTATGGTATGATGAAGACTCTAAAGATTTCAAAGGAGAGCCTTATGAACGCTCTTTTGTATTTCTTTTAAGGGCATTAAGATATTTTGAAGCTGGAGATTTTGATAATACTATTGCAACATGCAAAAGTGGAATATTACAAGATTCTATGTCAACAGAAGATGATGGTGGAAATTTTAACGCAGATATGGCATCTTTTGAATATCTTATAGGTATAGCACATCAAAAATTAGGAGAAACTCAAGAAGCAAAACTTGCTTTTAAAAGAGCTAAAGATTTGAAACCTGCGCTAGAAATACCTGACCCAGCAAATAATACTTTAGTTGTCTTTTTTGCAGGTAAAGCCCCATTAAAACAAAGAACTGGTAAATATGAAGATATTTTATGGTATGCAAGAGGCGAATCTTTATCATCTAAATTAAAATATACATATCCTAGATTTGGTGATACTCCAGCTTATGCAAATGCTATTTCTGTTGAAGATTTATTTTTTCAAGCTACAACTCGTGGAGGACGAGCAGTTGATGAAATTAATGAATATAAATCAAAAGTTAAAAATACAGCTGAGGTTGTGGGGAAAACAGCTATTTTATTAGGATTAACAATTCTTGCAGCAACATGTTTTGAGTCTGGAAATGGCGATTTACAAATGATAGGTGCAGGATTATTTGCATTAGGCATTATAGCTCATTGTGTTGCCCTAGCCGTCAAAACTAAAGCTGATATTAGAACAATGGTTGGAATTTCAGATAAAATATTTCTAAAGTCAGACAATCTACTCCCAGGAAATAATATAATAGGAGTCTCCAATCAAGCAAGTTATTTTTCGTTAGAAAAATCAAAATTAGATA
>JAOZMT010000012.1:14733-16322 GCA_029934175.1 Victivallales bacterium
AATAAAAAAAGGAGAATTTATGAAAAGTAAATTTACAAAAGTAGTAGTCGCAGGAAGTATTATCGTTGGAACAATGGCTAATTTAAGAGCAGACTTATCAAAGTATGTTCCAGAGGCTAGTAAAGTTATGTTATCTGTGAATTTAAAGTCGTTATCTGAAAAAATTCAAAATGGAGAGTTTATAAAAGAAGAAGCTGTCGCAGATAGTCAAGAAGCGTATAATGAACTTTTGGCAAAAATAGGAATAACTGAAGGAGAATTACCTCAAGAAGTAAAAATATTTTTTGTTGATGAAAAAAACTGGGGTATATTAGCAAAAACTGATATTTCTCCTAGCAAATTAGAAAGTATCATTAAAAAAGGAATGGAAGAGTCAAAAAAAGATGGGAAAGATGTTTCATTTTCAAAAGAAACAATTGCAGGCAAAGAATGTTTTGTTTTAAAAGAAAATAAAAAAGATGAACCTCAAATGAGTATGATTCCAATGCCTAAAATGGATGATACTGCTATTATAACATATCTTGAGAAAGATGTTGTTTTTATGACAGCTAAAGATGTTTTTGAAAAACAAGGTAGCCAAATAGGAAAAACTTCAATTCAAAATAATGCAACATTAATGACTAGAGGAAAAAATATTAATAACAATGGTTTGCTTTCAATGATTTTCTCGTTACCAAAAATTGAAGCACCAAAACAAGGACAACCTCCTACAATGCTAGATATGTTTGGAGTAACTCCAATGATCAGAGGTATAGAAGGTGGTGCTTTATCTTTTAATCTTGTTGGGACAGATACCGTCGCAATGAAAATTGTATTAGATTGTGAAACCGTTATGAAATCAACGAATTTAGAAAATATGGCTAAAGGTGGATTATCAATGCAAATGATGGAATTTCAATCTAATCCTGACTTATACAATGCTGTTCAAAAAGCACTAGTTATTTCTAGAAGCGAGAAACAATTTATAGTAAATATTAATTTCAATAAAGAGTTAAGTGATAAAATAAAAGCTTTTGAAAGTGAAAAGAAAAAAAATAAAGGAATTCAACGCTCTCGTTAATTTGCGATATATGCAATTTGTTCATTGACAATGCTTTTATCTTATGATAAAGGCATTGTCAAACCACACTCACTAAAGTGTCGAAAACAAAGACAAAATTTTCCAAATAATATTGCGATGTATGCAGCTGATTTAATTTTATTTTTGGCGTTGTTCTTAATGCCGTCTGTCAATTCTTTAGACAGGACAACAAGATTTTCAGGATTAACAAGATTTTTTTCATGAAACTTTTATTGAGAAGAATTAAGCAGAATAATTTTTTTTATAATTCTGTCTCTTGTTAATTCAAATTCACCCATTACACTAATTTTATATTTCACCTAATATTTAACAATGAAAGTAAAAATTACGACTCATAAAAAAACTCTTCCTAATTATTCTGCTTAACAAGAATAAATTGTATCAAAAAAAGATAAGACTTCTATGTCTTTAAGTTTTTTATTATAATCTTTTATAGTAGCACAAAATGCTTCTTCCTTTGTTTTACCTTGTTTTTCAAGTTTAAATATATCATTTTCAAAACAACTTT
>JAOZMT010000237.1 GCA_029934175.1 Victivallales bacterium
TTTAATGATTTACTGTAAAAGTTTGATCTCTTTTTGGTCCAACTGATACAATTCCTATATCAGCATTTACAAGTTCAGCCATTCTTTTTAAATATATTTGTGCTTTTTTAGGTAATTCATCAAAAGCACGAGCTTCTGTTGTTGGACTTACCCAACCTTCTAAAACTTCGTATTGTGGAACTACTTTCTCTAATAATTTACAATCAGATGGCATTTCTTTGGTTATTTTACCATCAATCTCATAACTTGTGCAAATTTTAATCTCTTTCAATTTATCTAAAACATCAAGTTTTGTAATAGCTAATTTATCAATTCCATTGACCATACAAGAATACCCAGAAGCAACTGCATCAAACCAACCACAGCGTCTTGGACGACCTGTTGTTGCTCCAAATTCATGACCAATTCTAGCTAATTCTTTACCTACTTCATCAAATAATTCTGTTTGAAATGGACCTTCTCCAACACGAGTAGTATAAGCTTTTATAACGCCATAAACAGAATCAATATGCCTAGGAGAAACACCCGTTCCACCGCAAGCTCCACCAGATGTTGTGCTACTACTTGTAACGAATGGATAAGTTCCATGGTCGATATCAAGTAATGCCCCTTGTGCTCCTTCAAAAAGAATATTTTTATTTTCTTTAATTAATTTATTTATAGTATAAACACTATCTTTAATATTTGACTTTAAAAATTTAGCAGCATTTTCTAATTCAGTCCAAGTAGCATCAATATCAAGTTGTTCAAAATCTGCATCTGCAAAAATAGCATTATATTTTTCACATTCAGTTGTAAATCTTGCTTTAAATAACTCTAAATCTAATAATTCATAAGCACGAATTCCACTTCTTGTTGCTTTATCACAATAAGCAGGACCAATTCCACGACCAGTAGTTCCTATTTTATCGCCTTCTGCACGATTCGCTTCTTTTAATAAATCCATTTTTTTGTGATAAGGCATTACCATTTGTGCTCTAGAACTTAATTCAATATTATCAACATTGATTTTTGAATCAATTAATCCTTTCATTTCCTCTACAAGAGAAATAGGATCTACCACAACTCCATTTCCAATTATATTTTTTACATCTCCACGAAAAATACCTGATGGAATTAAATGTAAAACATATTTATCGTCTCCAATAATAACAGTATGCCCTGCATTGTTTCCACCTTGAAATCTTATAACGCAATCAACATCTTTTGTTAATACATCAATAATCTTCCCCTTTCCTTCATCTCCCCACTGAGTTCCTACTAAAATAGTTGCAGACATAATTTACTCCTCTATTAATTTTATTGATTCGATTACTACATTATCTAAAGGCACATCACTGTGACCTTTTTTATTTCCTGTTTCAGACTCAGTAATGTCATCAATTATATCCATTCCATCAATAACTTTACCAAAAACACAATATCCAAAGCCTTGTTGAGATTTATCTTTAAAATTTAAGAAATCATTATCTTTAACATTTATAAAAAATTGAGCAGTAGCACTATCAACAACACCAGTTCTAGCCATAGCAAGAGTTCCGTATTCATTAGAAAGTCTATTATCAGCTTCATTTTTTATAGGTTTGCCCGTTTCTTTTTCTTCAAAATCTTCATCAAACCCACCACATTGGACCATAAAGTCTTTTATAACTCTATGAAAGATAGTTCCATCATAAAATCCTTTTTCAACATAATTTTTAAAATTTTCAACTGTAATAGGAGCCTCTTTTTCAAATAGCTCGATTGTTACAGTTCCTAACATTGTTTTCATTTCTACTTTCATAGTCAATCCCTTTTTTATATTTTTAACTTCTTGAATTTTTAGATTCAGAATAAATTTTAAGCACCTATAATGTAAAGCTATTTTGCGACATAGGCAAACTTTTTACGATTTTTTTTAAGTTTTATTTTCAAGATAGTATTTAAGGTTAGATTATTTCTTTTAATTTAGTCTCTAAAGCTTTGATTATTTTTGATGTAATAGGGAAATCATTAAATACAAATCCAAAATTTTTAAAGAAAGAACTATATTCTAAAATTGCTTTATTATCTTGCTTTTTTGCCAAACATCTATCTATACCGATTATCAAAGGAATATTATTGCACACTTCGCAAAGATCTAATCTTTTTTCTATATTATAATACCAGCGATGAAATAGTTCTAAATGTATTATCTTTTTTTGCTGCTTGTGCTGAAAAGTTAAATCTGGAAAAATTAACTCTTGGTTGCCTAAGTCCAAAAATGGAGTATTCCCTACAATTTCCCAATTTGATTCTGTTGATTTGAAAATTTTATGAAAATCTTTTATTTCAGGAGGAATGTAATCAGTAAAGTTTTTATAGTGGCAAATTAATTCACTTTTTTGACTTATTTTTAAATCAAATTCAGTGCTTGTCAATTTAACCTTTGTTTCTATTTTCCATTTTTCTAATGAGCAAATAGCAGGAAAAAAGGAAGCTAATTGCAGTCCATATTTTCTACTATTATCAAAAATACTACTCGGTCCATTTATAGTAATTATTAATTTCTTAGGATTTTTTTTATATTTTTTATTTTCAACATCTCTTTTTTTCATATTAGGAGTCGTTATTTCAGCTACAAGGCGAAAGAATTTGAGGTATTTAAAAACGCGTCTAATTTTGCCAGAATCGCTATCATTAATAGTTAATGTAAGTTGAGAGGAATAAATTAACAGAGACTGAACCAAAGATGTATTATATCTTTCTAATAATTCTTTTGGAAATATTTTTTTTCTTTTTACCAACTTTTCATATTCTGGCAGATCAGCATATATCCCATTTTCAATAAAGTCATTTTCAGACTCTAATTTTGCATAAATCGCAGATTGATAAGCATGATAATTCTCAAAGGATTCTTTTTGTAAGATATCAGCAGTTTTATTAAAAATATTAGCTCTATGCTCTAAATAATCATAATCATCTGGGCTTGAAAATTTGCATTGGTCTAGGATAATTTTATTAATACCTTTGGCAAGTTTAATATCACCAAAGCTATTGATTATTATACTTGCTTCTTCCGTGAGATTTTTTTTTAATGGATTATTTTCAGGGTTATATAGACTTAATAAATTATTAGCAAGGTTCAGTAGTGATTCGTTGTTTGTTTGAATAAAACTAGGTTTTATAGCACCATTGCGGACTCCATACCTAAGCAAGTCTTTTGTAAGCATAAGTTATTTATGACATTTATATACATAAGCAGGAGGAATATTTCTCCATACAATATTAGATTTTTCTACATGAGAAAAATATTTATGTAATTTTTGCTTAAATGACTTTGCTGCTGGAAGAATTGATCCATGCAAATATGCAAAAGTTGTGAAAATTCCACCTTCTTTTAAAGATTCTAGAATGGCATCTAAAATAGAATCTTGCAATTCATCATGAAAAGCAGCCCATGGCAATCCAGAAATAATAATATCAACTAAGTCCAAATTTTCTTTCTTCAAAATTTTAGGTAAGTTTGAAGCACTATCTAAATAGAATTTTTGATTGGGAAATCTATTAGAAACAAAATGATAAATGTCCTCATTGAGTTCTATCCCAAAAAATTTATTGTGTTCATTCAATTCTTTTTCTATAAATGCAGTTATAGCTCCTGTGCCTGGCCCTAATTCTACAATAGTCTGAGCATCTTTAAAATTTAAACCTGATATGATTTTTTTTGATAAAAAAGAAGAACTTGGTGCGATTGCTCCAGTTGTCTTTGGGTTTTTAACAAATTGTGTTATGATTGATCTTTTCAAACAACGCTCCTATGTAGATTTAAAATTTTATATTAATTTAATTTCTCTACTTTACTTTAATTTTAAGAAAAAGTCAAATAATTTGCTGTTTTTTATTGAAAAATCTATGTTTTATTAAAAAATATCAAACTTTTTTCTTTATTTATTTGATTTTTTCAAAAAAATGAGTAAATATATAGTGTGATAGTAAAAATATAGTTAAAAACAAAGAGGTGAATAATGAAAAATATACCATGTCCATACTGTGATGTCGACATTACGATAGCAGCAATTGAAGCTGAAGATGGAGATTGCCCAGAGTGTGGAGCAGCCGTAACGATATCTGCAATAGATATAGATGCAGAAGATGAATATGAAATAGATCATACATTATCAGAAAAAGATATTGATATTGATGAAGATAATTTCGGTTATGATGAAATTATATAAGGAATAATTACTATGTTACAAAAAATATCATTAAGCATTTTTCTATTATTTATACTTATAGCTTCAATATCCTTTATTATCCCAAAGTATAAACATATGACAGCGATGGAAGACAAAAATAATTCTTTAAAAAAATTAAAGAAGGAAAAGCGAAACAAGCAATTGGAATTAAATAAATTAGTTTCTGACCTAGAAAATAATCCGAAAATTGTTGAAAAAATAGCAAGAGAAAAATTTAAATTATCTAAACCAAATGAAATAATTTTTCGTTATCAAAAATAATATTTCTGCTTAATTTTTTCTTGATAAAGCATCCTATTTTAGGCTAATTTATGTTAAGGTTGACTAGTTTCAAATGAACTTTACACTTTCAATTACAAATAGCCGAAAAAATAGTCAGAGTTCCGCTTTCAGGGGCTGTCGATTTAATCAATTCATAGTGCAAAGCAC
>JAOZMT010000013.1 GCA_029934175.1 Victivallales bacterium
TCACCCTCGCTAAAGCTCGTGAACGAACTCAACCTAAAGGTTGAACTACAAACTTGTCAAAGAATAAGCTTTAATCCTCGCTTTAACGAGTGTTTATTCTAGACTAGAAATTGAACTATAAACAAATAAAAAAAAGGAAATATTATGAAATATTTATTATTAATTTTAATTACAACGATAGCTTATCAAAATGTAAAAGCATGCAGTGTTCCTGTATTTAGGTATGCACTTGAAAGATGGGAAGCTAGTTATTACAATGCGGTTATATTTACAGATAAAGAATTATCAAAAGATGATAAACAATATATAAAAAAAATTAGCGATGAAATACCTATTAATTTATCTATAGACATCTCTAATATAAAAACTGAAAAAGATGAAAATTTGAAAAAGCAATATATAGAGCATATAAAAAATGTCAAACTCCCTGCAATGCTTCTTTCATACCCCGCTTCTTATAGAGATGCGATAAATCCACCTTTTTGGATAGGAGAATATTCAAAAGAATCTTTAGTTAAAATTGTAGGTTCACCAGCTCGTGAAAAAATAGTGAAAAATATTTTAAAAGGAGATTCGGCAGTTTGGGTAATTATTGAAAGTGGAGATAAAGAAAAGGACAGCAAGTATAAAAAAATATTAGATACCAATTTAAGGAAATTGGAAAAAGAATTAGAGCTTCCTGAAGGAGTTGTGGCAATAGACTCAGAAGAAGCGCCAATGGACCCTGCTGATAGATTACAAAGTGGAATACCTTTAAAATTAGCTTTTTCTACAGTTTCTATATCTCGCAAAGAATTAAAAGAAGATTTTTTCCTAAAAATGCTACTTGACTTTGAACCATCATTAAAAGGGAAACTAAATGGAACGGTTGCTATTCCTGTTATTGGTCAAGGTAGAGCGGTTTTCCCACTTGCAGATGATGAAATAAATGAAGAAAATATTTATGGTTTATCTGAATATATCACAGGCTCTTGCTCTTGTGAAATTAAAGCACAAAATCCTGGTATGGATTTGATTTTTGCTATATCTTGGTATGATGTAGTAGATCAAACTATAGGAGATGAAGATATTCCTGTAGAATTAGGTGGATTAAGTGAATTTCCAACTTTATTAAATCAAACTACAGATAAAAGCTTAGTGATTAAAGAAGGATTAGAGAAGGTTAAAAAAGATAAAATTCAACCAAAAGAAGATATTGATAATTTCAAAAAAAATATTATAATTACCATCATTTTGTTGTTATTAGTTGTGTCTATTGTTTCAATAAAAGTGATGAAAAAGAAAGAGGATATTTCATAAAATGCTACATTTAATATTAAAGGAATTATTTTATAGAAAAACAAGCACCTTATTATCATTTATATCAATAGCCTTAGCTGTAACTTGTCTTGTATCTGCTTTATCGTTACTTGAGGGACATAAAGTTCTAACTGATGATATTTTTCAAAAAGCTAAGACAAAGCAAATTGAAATAATGACTAAAGCAGAAGATAAATATAGGATAAGCACTAAAGATTTAGGTTTTAATGTATTAATTCTTCCAAAAGCACAAAATTTATCAAATTTTTATGCTGATGACTTTGCTTCAAAATATATGCCAGAAAAATTTGTTGAGACATTAGCCAATAATAGAATTGTAACAGTTCGACACTTGTTACCTAGTTTAAAACAAAAAATAAACTGGACTGAAATGAAGCAAACCATCATTTTAGTTGGAACTCGTGGAGAAGTTCCTGTTATACATAAAAATCCTAAAAAACCACTTCAACAACCTGTAGAAGATGGGCATATCGTTTTAGGATTTCAATTAGCGAAAGATTTAAACTTAAAAAAAGATCAAACAGTTACTCTTCTT
The DNA here is from genome assembly GCA_029934175.1 of Victivallales bacterium. GTDB lineage: Bacteria > Verrucomicrobiota > Lentisphaeria > Victivallales > JAUVCU01 > JAOZMT01. Next base: position 1,856 of record JAOZMT010000013.1, read on the forward strand.
GGAGAGGAATTCAATATTTCGTTAATACATTCTCCTAGAGGGAATAAAGACGACATCACTGCTTGGATCCCATTAGCAGCATCACAAAAAATTCTAAATAAACCAAAGTTAATCAATGCTATTTTGGCTCTTGAATGTAAATGTGCATGGGCTGATATTGAAAAAGTGAAAAAAGAACTTGAAAAAATATTACCTGAAACACAAATTATTGGCATGGAAAGAAGAAAAGCTAAAACAAGAAAAGAGATACGCACAACTGCTGAACTATTAACAAAAAACTCTATTAAAGATATTTTGGAAAACAGAAAAAATCAAGAACTAGCATTGCAATCTTTCGCAAATATATTAATTCCTTTAGTGATGCTTACTTGTTGTATATGGATTGGATTTCTTGCAATGACTAATGTTCGTGATAGAAAATATGAAATAGGCTTGCTAAAAGCATTAGGGCTGTTATCGGAAGATATAATCCTTCTTTTTGTAGGAAAGGCATTCTTATTGGGCTTTATTGGAAGCGTTTTTGGTTTTGTGATTGGTGCATTTGGAACATCGTTTTTCGGTGGAATAACTATTGACAGCGATATTAATAATGTGGTGTTTAGCGGAAAAACAATATTTCTTATTATTTTTCTAACACCATTTTTATCAATACTTGCAAGCTGGATTCCTGCGATTTATGCAGCGAAAGAAGATCCTGCTGAAATTTTAAGAGGAGAATAACATGTCTATTATTATAAAAAATTTAAAAAAATATTATCCCACAAAGAAAAATTTAGTTAAGGCAGTAGATGACATTAGTTTCGATGTGAAACCTGGCGATTTTTTAGCAATTCATGGTGCAAGTGGATGTGGAAAATCAACTTTGCTACTTATGCTAGGCGGACTACTTCACCCTACAGGAGGAACAGTCGATATAAAAGATGTAAATCCATATAAGTTATCAAATAAGGCTTGTGCAGCATTCCGAACAGAAAACATAGGATTTGTCTTTCAACAATTTCATTTGATACCATATTTGGATATTCGAGATAATATTATGGTTCCAGCATTAGCGTCATATATTGAAGATTTGAATATGAAAGTAGATGAGTCATTAGAAAAATTTAATTTGTTAGAGCGCGCACACCATAAACCATCAACATTGAGTATTGGAGAGCAACAAAGAGTTGCTATGGCGAGAGCTTTAATTAATTCTCCAAAGATTATATTAGCTGATGAGCCTACTGGTAATTTAGACCCTGATAATTCTGAAATTGTCTTAAATACTTTCAAAGAATTTGCTAATCAAGGTGGAATTGTCATAATGGTTACGCATGAAAAATCTGCGATTAATGCAGCTTTTAGCAATATTGCTCTTGATAAAGGAAAACTTAAGTAATGAAATTTATAATTGTCTTTTTTTCTGCATATATCGCATTTTCTACATTAGCACAAGATGCTTCACAAATATTTTTTGAGAAAAAATTAGGAGAACAAGCTTTTGCATCGGAAGATTATGATAGTGCGATTCATTATTATAAAAATTTTATAGCAAATTCTAAAGATAATATTGAAAGAATTAAAGTATCAAAAAGGATTATAGAAATTCTGCTCCTTCAAAAGGATATAAAGGAAGCACAACTTCAATTAAACAAGGTAAAAAATCAACTTGATAATATTGAAATTAAATTTTTTACAGCGGAAATACACCGAGTTTCCCAAAATTATAATAAAGCTATTATAATATATAATGAAGTAAAATCTCAAACAACTGGTCCACTTGCATCTAAAGCTTTAGCAGGGATTGCTTTTTCTTATATAAAACAAAAAAATTGGACTCAAGCAATAATATCTTATTCAATTTTAGAAAATACTTCAAAGCAATACAAAGCTTTTGCAACTCGTCAAAAAATTTATGCAATGATTAAAGCTGATAATATTAAAAATGCAAATATGTGTTTAACAAATATATCGCAAAATATTAGAAATAAATATAGCCAAGATTTTGACATTTTTAAAATAATTGTTTTATTGAATCAAAAAAAATTAAAAGAATCTGATAATCTATATAATAAAATTTTGCATAATTCGCAAAAAGAGAAGGGGCAACTGATATCTTGGTGCAGTGAAGTGTATGCAGATACTCTTTTACAAGATTTAGATACAAAGAAAAAGAATCTAGAAAAAATCGAACTATTATATAAAAAGAGCATTCAAACAAGTGTAAAAGAGCGAGAAAATCAACGACTAACTTATAAATTAATCAATGTTTATATTAATAATAATCTTAATAACAAAGCAATTGATGCAATAAAGCATTTTATCAAATCATATTCAAAAAACAAAGAGATCATCTATCTAAAAATGCAACTAGCTAGGTTATATGCAAAAAATCATAATATAGAACTTGCATATAAAGCATATAAAAATCTACTGGCCATAGAGAATTTGGCTATAGTTATAAAATTTGAGGTATCAAAAGAATTAGGTAATTTATATGCGACAAATAAACAATATAAAGATGCTATTAATGCCTTTTACTATATTATAAAAAACTCGAAAAAAGATGCTTTAAAAGATAGAGATTTTGCTTATCTTTCAATCGCACGATTATATAACTTAGATAAAAATACAGAAAAATCACTGAACAATTTAGATAATATAATAAACAATACTGTAGAATCTTTAACTTTAAAGATTGCTCTTCTCAAACAATTAAAACAAAATCAAATGATTATTGATACTGCCAATATATTTTTAAGAGAATTTCCGACAAGTCATTCTACAGATGAAATCCTATATGAAAAAGCTAATGCATTACTAAATACAGGAAAAGATAGAGAAGGATTAAGTATGTTCTTAAATATATCACAAAAATATTCAAAAAAACCAACTGCCCCAAAAGCATTGTTTAATGCTGGGAAAATATATTTCAATCTTAACAATTATTATAAAACTATTTCAACATATCAAGATTTTTCTCGTAAATATCCAACTCATATTTTAGTCCCTAATGCATTATATAAAATTAGTCATGCTTATTTTATGTTAGATGATACTGCGAATGCTATTAAAGCAGCTGAAAAATTATATCAACGATTCCCTAAAAGTGAATACGGCAAAAATATATATTTTTGGTTAGCTGAGTATTACTCAAATATTGGGCAAAGTGAGGAGGCTTTAAATATTTTAGATAAAATGATGAAAATTTATAGTGATGAAGAAACTAAAAGTTTAATTTTATTAAAAAAAGCACAGTTATTATTCCTTATAAATAAAGTAGATGAATCTATTGCGATTATAGATGAAATTGAACAAAAGTTTCCTAATACTTTAAATATTGTAAAGTCATTTATATTAAAAGGGAATATTTTTTCTCAACAGGGATTTTATGAAAAGGCTCTTAAATCATATAAGAATGCTTCTAAAAAAGCTAAGAATGTCAGGGATAAGTATAATATTTTGGTTTATATAGGAGATATGCAATACTCTTTGGGAACCCGTGATAATAATGAAGATTTTCTTAATAAGGCAATTATGTCTTACCAAATGATTGTAAAGCTTAAACCAACTACAGAAAAATTAAAAGATAAAATATATTACAGATTAGGAGTTGCAAATGAGAAAAAAAATGATATAGTAACTGCCTTAACAGAATATAACAGAGTAATTTATTTATACCCTATATATAAAGAACAAGGAATGTTACCTAGTAAAGTTTGGTTTGTTAAATCATTACAAGCTGTAATTAGGATAAACCAAGGGATTGCAACAGTAAAAAGTAAAAAACTTGCTAATAAGGCATTAGAAAAGCTTAAAAAAGTTAATAAGAACTTTGCAAAAGGTTTTTAAATAATAAATAAGGAGAAATATATGTTAGGTTTTAAGAAAAATCAGAAATTAAATTTAAAATTAGAGGAATACTTAGAAGTTGCAAAAGATACTTTTTTTACTTATTGCAATGCTTATGAGTATTTACTTAATAACTCTATAGATGAACATTTTTCTATTCTAGTAGAAAAGGTAAGTAAATTGGAATCTAATGCTGATGATATACGCAGAGAAATTGAATTTGTGATGTATGAGCAATCTTTAATGCCAGAAACAAGAGGGGCATTATTAAATATCATTGAAATGATTGATAAAATTCCAAATAGGGCTGAACATTCATTAAACCTTTTTACTATTCAAAGAATCGAATTAAAGAATGAAATCAAAGAAGATGCAAAGGAAATGTTAATAATTTCAAAAGAATCATTCATAGATACAATAGAAGCAACCTTGGACTGTTTTGGGAAAATGGAAAATATAGAAGCATTAAATACTAAAATTGATAATAATGAAAGTATTGGTGATAAATTAGAAAGAAAAATGCTAAGAACAATATTTAGTTTGGAATGCGATTTATCTGAAAAAATAATACAAAAAGAGATGATTGTCAAGCTAGCAGGATTTTGCGATTTATGCGAAAGTGTGATGGATTTGATTGTTATTTGTAGTGTAAAGCGAAAAATATAAAAGATGTTTTCATATTTGCAATATTTAGGTGGAGCATTTTTAGGATGGAGCTTGGGAGCTAATGACTCTGCAAATGTTTTTGGAACAGCAGTTACCTCTCGAATGGTTAGTTATCGACTTGCTATTTTTTTAACAGCTATTTTTGTTATTATAGGAGCTTTACTGCAAGGGGAAGCAGGAATAAGATGCTATGCTGAAGACTTAAAGGCTAAGCAAAATACAGAGGGAATGTCAAAAACTGAATTAACAGAAATTAAAAACAGAGCCGTAAAAGCTGCAATGATTATTTCATTTGCTGCAGCAGTTACAGTTACAATAATGACAATTATGAAAATTCCTGTATCTACATCCCAAGCAGCAGCAGGATCAATAATTGGAGTTGGAATGATGCAGGATTCTGTAAATTGGAGCAAGTTTATAAAGGTTATTATATGTTGGATAGGAACTCCAATAGGAGGTGCTATTTTCACAATATTTTTCTATTTTCTTTTTAAATGGATTTTTAAAAAATTAAAACTCTCTGTTTTTCATTATGATCCTATAATATCAATTTTATTAATAGTGTGTGGTTGCTATGGAGCCTATGCTCTAGGAGCAAATAATGTTGCAAATGTAACAGGAGTTTTTGTTGGAGCAGGTATGCTAACTGTGCGAGAAGCATCAATTTTTGGAGGTATTACTATTGCGATTGGTGCATTAACTTATAGCAAACCAGTGATGATGACTGTCGGTAAAGGAATTGTAAAATTAGATTCCTTTGTTGCCTTTATTTGTGTATTGTCACATGCAGTAACAGTCCATATTTTTGCAATTATTGGAGTCCCTGTTTCAACTTCACAAGCAATAGTAGGTGCTATTTTGGGATTAGCATTAATAAAGGGAGGTCATATTGTAAATTATAAAATTCTAACAAAAGTAAGTTTAGGATGGATAGCAACACCATTTATAGCAGCATTACTTGGAGCTACAATATATTTTCTTGACCATCTCAAATACATTGACTAAGTTGAATTTTATGAGTTCTTAATTTTTTCAACTATATTACTTGTTGAAAATCCTTTTATAAATGGAAGAAATTGAATATCTGCATTAACCGCAAGCAAAGCCTCTTTTTCTTCCTTATTAATTGTATCAATTGTATAATCTCCACCTTTTATATAAATATCTGGCTTTATACTAGAAAATAAATCAGTGCATTGTGGCGTTGAAAATAAAACGATACTATCTACGCATTTTAAACTAGCCAACATATATGCTCTACTATACTCATCTACGATTGGTCTAGTTGGCCCTTTTAAATCTTGAACAGATTTATCGGAGTTAAGAAGAATAAGAAATGCATCTCCATGATTTCTAGCATTCATTAAATATTCTGAATGTCCTCGATGCAAAATATCAAAACAGCCATTTGTAACAACTAATTTTTTACCATTTATTTTCAGTTTATTTCGCCATTTAATAGCATCTGATAATGACATAATTAATTCTGATGGATTTTGTATTGTTGATGGCATTATTAATCCTCTATTTTTATGAATTTTTTAATAATTTTTAATTTAAATATTTTACTTATGATTTTCTTTTCGACAAAATTTATTAATATTCCAACAAGTGGAGTAGCATATAGCCAGCCTGAAGATAAAATTATAATAAAGAGACCTCCAACTATAATATCAGATAACCAGTGAGCACCACTAAATAATCTCGGCAGTGCAAATATTGCACAAACCGCAAATGATGTTATAAAATATCTTCTGCGTCCATATAAAAACATCGCTACTACTAATGAAAATAAAATAATAGAGTGATCTCCAGGAAATGAATCTAAAGCTCTATCTTTAGGTTTAATTTTAGGATAAAGTTTAGATAATCGCACTGGCTCAAAGTCTAAATCTCGACCTCTGTCTATATTTTGTGAATGACACGGACTAGGATTTTTATCTGGACAAACTCGCTTGCAAATCCATGTTGAAACAACTGTAAATGCTAATAGAACAATACATAAAGATAATTTTTGTTTAAAATATTTGTTTTTATTTTCTGACATATAAAAATAACAAATAGCAATCATAATAATGCCAGGAATTAAATCTGCTAATCTATTATTTGCAATAGCCCAAATAGTGGTCCATAGATTCCCACTATTTGACAGAGTTCCATTCAAGAAAGTAAAAACTTGTAAGTCTAATTTATCCCAAAATGACCTTGTCATTCCTTCAATATTCCATGAAAGAAACAAAGCAACTCCTATAATTTGTGTTAAAATAAATGAAATAGGACTCCACTTACTATTTTTTGCAGATAATATATCCATCATTTAGGAACAAATTGTAAATAATATTTAGAACTTTTGTCTAATTTATATTTGCTATCTGTGCTAGCTCGGACAATGTCTACTATTTTATTTGTATTTAATCTAGTTTCAACTTCTATTAATGAATAAAGTTCTCCATCAAATTCTCTTAGTAAAACATTTGTAACTGTATGATTTTCTTGTAAATCTTTCATAACTTTATCTAGCATAGGTTTAGATATTTTTGTAAAATCAAGTTCAACTTTAGCCCCCAAGTCTAATTCTGTTACCCAATTTGCAATAATTTTACTATATACACTTACAGCTGAACATTCTTCACTAACTTTACCTTTCATAAGACGAACAAGTGCATCCCGTGTTCCTTGTAATGGGTCTGTAAAACTACTCATTATTGCTTTTGTGGGCAATGCTTGTTGAACTAAAACTGCACCTGTATCTGGATAGCTTACTTCAAAATCTAAAGATATTGTGGCTTCTCCACTTTTCATCCCATAAACTTCTACTTCTTTGAAAGAACCATTTATGACACAACTTATAACAATATCACATTTACTCATTACGCTCTGACTTCTTGCTTTTGATACATTCTCTCTACCTATTAAAGCATCACGCCTTCCTCTTCTTGATCTACTTCTTGATAGTAATTTTGGAGATATAACTTGTAATCCTATTTCTTTCGCTAATTCTTTTAAAACGCTTTCAGCAAGTGGAGTTCGTGTTTTAACTCCAGCGATATTCTCTTCAACTTCAATTAAAACTCTTGGTGAACCTTTTCTGCTTATGACAGTTTTCAATGCAGCAAGGTCATTTTTTGCAGGACTTCCTTCTTTAACATCTGCACTAATTCGGACAGTATAGTCTCCATCTTTATTAACTTTTTGTGATAAAACTTTGTAACTTGAAATATATCCAAAAGCAGCAGTTGTAACTCTGTCATAATCTAACATAAAGTTAGTTATTTGAGTTTGTGAAACCAAATCTACTCCAATTCCTTGACGAATAGCATCTCGCATCGCCTCTGTTAAAGCTTGTTCTCTCGCGCCTGGTCCAGAACCAGCTGCCTCTCCTAACCCTTCTACTTTTACTGCTTTTACTTGAAATGAAAGTATTGATAAAATCAATAATATAATACTCGTTGTTTTTTTCATAAGAGACTCCTTTGAAGAAATTAATATTTTAATATTTTAATATTTTAATATTATTCATAATATTAAATGAATAATCACGGCAATATTGTATAATTGTAGATTTTTTTTAATATAAACAAAAAAACACAAGCACTTTTTTAAAACGCTTGTGTTTTTTATACTTTTTTATAAAATTTTATTTTTATAGATTTTCTAACATCTTAAGCATAACACCTGCTGCTACAGCAGAACCTATCACACCTGCAACATTTGGTCCCATTGCATGCATCAATAAAAAGTTATGTGGATCATCATCTAATCCAACTTTATTTACTACTCTAGCTGCCATTGGCACTGCTGATACACCAGCTGCTCCAATTAGTGGATTTATTTTTCCACCTGACATTTTCTTCATTATTTGTCCAAATATTAAACCTGATGCAGTTCCGATTGCAAATGCAACCATTCCTAATAATAAAATACCTAAAGTTTGCACATTTAAGAACTGATCCGCAGATAATTTTGAACCAACTGCTAAACCTAAGAAAATTGTAACAATATTTATTAGAGAATTTTGTGCAGTATCACTTAAACGATCAACAACACCACTTTCTTTCATTAAATTACCAAACATCAACATTCCTATAAGTGGAGCTGCAGTCGGTAATAAAAATGCACATAACAAAGTAATTATCACTGGAAATGATATTTTTTCTAATTTAGAAACATGTCTTAATTGTGTCATTTTTATTTGTCTATCTTCTTTAGTAGTAAAGAATCTCATAATTGGAGGTTGAATAATTGGAACTAATGCCATATAAGAATATGCGGCAACCGCAATGGGTCCTAATAATTTAGGTGACAATTTACTTGTAAGAAAAATCGCTGTTGGTCCATCTGCACCACCAATAATTCCAATACTCGCTGCATCTTTTAAACTAAAATCAATTCCAAAATAAGCTAATGCTAATGCACCTATTAAGGCAAAGAATATACCTAATTGTGCCGCTGCTCCTAAAAGAGCTGTTTTTGGATTAGCTATTAAAGGTCCAAAATCTGTCATCGAACCAACACCCATAAAAATAAGTAGTGGAAAAAGACCGGTTTTAATACCTCCATTATAAACCATACCTAACACGCCATCTGGACCACTTATTCCAGCCAGTGGAATATTTGCCAAAATTGCACCAAAGCCAATTGGAACTAATAATAAAGGTTCAAATCCTTTAAAAATTGCAAGGTATAAGAGAACTATTCCTATAAGTATCATTATAGGCTTTCCTAATCCTAGATGCCAAGTATTTCCAAAGTCTTCAGAACTTTGACGGTATATGTCATAAATTCCTGTGCTATGCCATAAATGTGTTAAAATACTGCCATAAGATTCAAGTTCTTCTTTATTTGAACCTTTGGTATCAATCTCTGAATTATGTAATATAAATTTCGGACTAAGTTTAAATAACAAATCGCCTTGCACAATCTTTTTTGCTGGAATAAGATTTTCTCCAACTTTTGTAACAAGCATTGTTGTTGCTATTTTTAATTTAGCCTTACTTCTACCTTCGACTGATAAAATTGCAAGCTCTCTACCTGGTAAAACCTTTTGCCCTTCTGAGGCAGAAACAGAATAAATTATTCCTGGCTTATCCCAATTGTAAATAATAGATACACTTTTATCATCGTGTTCGATATATTTAAAAAGTTCATCATCAGCCCCACTCAAAAGAGCAGGGATTATAAATGATAATGAAAAAATTAAATTAAAAAGCTGCTTACGCATATTTATGCTCCTTCTTCAACAATTACTAAAACATCTCCAGCACTAACAGTGTCTCCTTGACCTGCTTCAATAGCAACAACAGTTCCTGCTTTTTCTGTTTTAACAGGAGTTTCCATTTTCATTGCTTCTAAAACTAAAACCGTATCTCCAGCTGCAACAACACTACCAACTTCAACTTCAACTCTAATAACACTACCTGGCATAGGTGATTTTATTTCAAAATCAGCTCCGCCACCAGCAGGTGCTGCGACTTGTGCAGGTGCAGGAGTTGCGACTTGTGCAGGTGCAACTGTAGTTGCTCCGCCTTCAGCAACATTAACATTAAATGCTTTACCATCAACTGTAACAGTATAATTACCATTAGATGCAGGTTTTGCAACAGGAGCAGGAGCTGCGACTTGTGCAGGTGCTGCTTTTGCTATTTCATCTTCTTTATAGCGAATACCTAAAGGTTTGTCGCCTTTTAAGAATGCAATACCCTTGTCTCCACAAGTTGCTGAAATCATAACATTTTCATCTGTTGTTGGTAATCCAGCTGCTTGTAATGCTTCAGTTGCTTTTTTAATTCCTAAATTAGGATTATTTTCATTAATATCATGAACATCTTCTTTTGTAGGCTCTAAACCTAATTGTTCTGATGCAATTTTAACAATTTCAGCATCTGGCTCTGCTGGAGTTGCTCCAAAATAACCAAGAACCATTTTTCCATAACCTTCTGTTATTTTAGACCATTTATCTTGACCAGATTTTATGCTCATTGTATTTGCAAATGCTTGTTGGAAATAAAATTGTGAAACAGGAGTAACTGATGTTCCAAATCCACCTTTTGCCACAACTTCACGCATATTTTCAATAACTTGTGGATATAAATCTAAACAATTATTATCACGCATCATTTGAGTGTTTGCAGTTAAAGCTCCTCCAGGCATTGGAGAGAATGTAATAATTGGAGAAACTTCTTTTGCTTCTGGTGGAATAAAATATCTGTCTAATTGGTCAGTAAAGATTTTTTCTGCTTCAAGCAATTTTTCTTCATCAATATCAAGAGTATATTCAGTTCCTTTTAGGCGATGCCACATTGTAAGAATATCAGCTTGTCCAGTTCCACCACTACAAGGAGACATAGCTAAGTCAATAATATCAGCACCAGCTTTAATTGCAGCCCAGTTACAAGCAACCGCCATTCCAGCAGTGTCATGTGTGTGAAATTGAATAATAGTTCCTTCAGGAAGCATTTTCCTTGCACCTTGAATTGTTTCAAAAACAGTTTTAGGAGTTGAAGTTCCAGATGCATCTTTAAAGCAAACGCTATCATAAGGAATTTCAGCTTGTAAAATATCATTTAATTTATCAAGATAAAATTTAGGAGTATGAGCATAATCTTCTTTTAACCCAGGAGGTAATCCCATCATTGCAACAACAACTTGATGCTTTAACCCCGCAGCATGAATTCTACTACCTGAGTATGCTAGATTTCTAACATCATTTAATGCGTCAAAATTTCTAATAGTTGAAACGCCATGTTTTTTGAACATTTTAGCATGTAAATCAATAACATCTCTTGATTGAGAAATAAGACCTACGACATTTGCTCCACGAGCCAAAGTTTGTAAATTAATATTTGGACCAACAGCTTCTCTACAACGATCCATCATATCAAAAGCATCCTCTTGGCAATAAAAATATAAGCTTTGGAAACGAGCTCCTCCACCAATTTCAAAGTTACTTGCTCCAGCTTCTACAGCAGCTTGAAGTGCAGGTATAAAATCATCTGTCTTAACCCTTGCACCTAGACATGATTGGAATCCATCGCGAAATGAAGTGTCCATAAATTTAATCTTTTTCATAAAATTCTCCTTTTTGTTATTTTTAAATTTAATATTTTGTTATTTGTTATCTTGTCTAAATTGATGAACAGCAGCAATAATAGCCGATACCATAGCTTTGTCATCTTTTGATTCTGGTTTTTTATTACTTACTTTGCGTTTAGCTTTAGGCTTTGCTGGCTCTTCTAAAAGATGAGCAAACGGCGCTAGCACTTTAGAGGTAATCGTAATTATAATAACCATTAGAATTAGGAATAAAAAAACATTTCCCATTCCAAATGCCATTAATTTCAATCCTTCATTAAAAATACTTGTATCCATAAGGTTTTCCTTTTGTTATTTTGATAAAATTTATAAACGATATAATATAGCTTATAAATACAAAAAAATCAAACTTTTTCATTTATTATTTAAATAAAAAAATAAAAAACACTGTTTTTTTTTAAATATGCTTGACAAATATATATATACAATATATAATCAGTAATAACAAAGTAAAATTTTGTTGCAATTTGCATGAATCGCAAGTTCATGTATTTGGGAATTAATATTAATAAAAATTAGGAGGATTTATGGAAAAGGCTATTGTTAATGCGAAAAATTACACTGAAGAAATGCGGGATTTCACTAAAGATGAACCATGGCGTATTTTTAGAATAATGGCTGAATTTGTGGAATCTTTTGAAGTAATGTCTAAAGAAGGTCCTGCAATAACTGTTTTTGGTTCTGCGAGAACCCAACCCGATGAAAAATCGTATAAAGATGCCTTTAAAATGGGACAAATATTAGCTGAAAATGGATATGGAGTTATCACAGGAGGAGGTCCAGGAATAATGGAAGCTGCTCATAAGGGTTGCCATGAAGCAGGAGGACATACAGTAGGGTTAAATATCGAATTACCATTTGAACAAGTTACAAATCCTTATCAATCTACAGGAATTAATTTTCACTATTTTTTTACTAGAAAAGTATGTTTCTTGAAATATAGCGTAGGTTTTGTTGTTTATCCTGGTGGATTTGGAACACTAGATGAATTATTTGAAACTTTGACTTTAATTCAAACTGAAAAACTAAATTCTCTACCTATTGTTCTTGTTGGTAAGAAATTTTGGGGCCCAATGATTGATTGGATAAAAAATACAATGCTTGAAGATAAAAGAATTTCAGAGACAGATATGAATTTATTCTTTTTAGCAGACTCAGCAGAAGAAGCATCTAAATATATTTTAGATTATCATCATCAAGGCTTAAAACCAAATGTTAAAATGCTTTAGGCTTTATGGGAAAATTTAAAATAGAAAACTTATTACCACAAGAGTTTAAAGATGGTAGATCTCCATTATTGGAGCTCTGCCCTTTTTGTGGTGAACCTGCTGAAATTCATTATTTAGAAGAGAGTGCTAATTATACAGTTCAATGCTTAAATTCTGAATGTGCATTCCAACCAAAAAATGCCATACCATTAAAATCTGAATTATTAGCAATTAAAACTTGGAATACAAGAAAAGGTGGAATTTAAATTATGTCAAAAAGCACATCATATAAAATTTTAAAAAAAGCAGTAGAATCTTTGCAAAGCATAGAGAACGAGAAATTAACTATAGATATTATATTAGATAAAACTGACTGGGAATCACGGCATATAAAAGAATGTGTCTCAGATATTTTATTTAATTATTTTAGACATAAAGTTCTGGTCGATGGAGTGATTGAGCATTTAACTAAAAAAGTTAAGAGAAAAATTTTCCATACATTGGCAGTTAGTTTTACACAATCGTTTTATCAAACAGGAATTCCAGCTCAATCTGTTGCAAATATTGCAGTAGAATACGCCTCAGATAACCTTGGAAAGTCAATGGCTGGTCTTGTAAATGCAGTGCAAAGAAATGGACTTAAAAAAGATATTCAAGATTGGGAGAAAGAATTAAAAATAAAATCATATCTACCTCCGATATTATTGAAAACTTGGCGAAAAAATTTTTCAGATAAAGAAATATCTAAATTGGAGAAAGCATTTTTATCGAAAGCGAATTTAACATTTAGAATAACAAAAAATTTAAATGAAGAAGACATTTCTGCGATTTGTGCAGAAAAAGTTGCATTGCCTTGGGAGCAAGATAATGACTATTATGAAATAAGCAAAGCAAAAGATTTATTTAAACAAGATTGGTTAGAAAATGGTGATATATATATACAAGACCCAACAACTTCCTTAGCTCCAAGTTTTATTAAAGTTGATAAAGCAGGTAAAATTTGGGATACATGTGCTGCCCCTGGAGGAAAATCGTTACTATTGGCTTCCAAAGTTCCTGATGGTGTTGTTATTGCATCGGATCGTTCCAATAAAAGACAAGAAAAAACAAGGGAAAATGTAGAAAAAAGTGAATTTTCTAATATTATTATCAAGCATGAAAATGCATTAGATTCTTCTTTTAATGATGAAGAATTTGATGCAATTCTAATAGATGCACCTTGTTCAAATACTGGAGTTTTTCGACGCAGACCAGACTCATTGTGGAATTTTTCTAATAATAAGGTTAGAAAGCTAATAGATTTACAATATGATCTTTTACTAAACATTTCAAAAAAATTAAAAGTAGGCGGTTCTATTGTTTATAGCACTTGTAGTATAGAGAAGGATGAAAACCATAATCTTATCAGCAAATTTTTGCAAGAAAACCAAAACTTTATATTAGAAAAAGAACTGCAAGTATATCCATCTGAAAAATTCGATGGTGGCTACGCAGCACAATTATACAAAAAAAAGAATCCTCTTTAAAAACAGTTGTGACGGCTTTTATTTATTATAAAATTCCTGCTTATAACGGTTTTGCAGTAATTCAGTCCGAAGATATAAAGATCTTAGCATCAATAAATTGTAAA
>JAOZMT010000238.1 GCA_029934175.1 Victivallales bacterium
ATCCTATTTATGAAATATAATATTGCATAAATCGCAAACAAAAACTCCACTTTTCGTGTTTTTGGTATTTTTCGTGGACAAAAAGGATTAAAAAATAAAAGTTTATTCTGACAAAACCAACCTGATTTTTTTAATAACAATTGGGCTAAATTAAGAGCATCCCTATTTTTTTTGATTTTTTTTACTATTTTTATTGTATTTGTATGAAATATATGGTATTATAATGCCACCGAGACGGTGGCGCTCCGTTAAGAAAATGACATAAATAGGGGTCTTTTGTATGAAAAATTTGCTTTTTTATTATATATCGCAATTTAAAAAATGACATATATATATTTATTATTTACAGCAATGCTTGGAGCATTTGCTATTGGGTATTCAAAGTTTTTTGCTTTAGGATATATTTCTGAAGTTATTTATACTCCAGATGATAGAGCTTGGATTATTCAAGTTATCGGTTCAATAATGACTATAGGTCCAGTCTTAGCATTTGCTTTATCTGCTCCGTTAGCTTCATCGTTTAAAAAATCACAAATAATGTTTACAACTTCTTTTATGACTGCGATTGCATTAGTTATTGGTTATTTTTCAAATTGGGCTGGCTCTTCTTGGCTCTACCTTTTTATTATTGGAACATTAATGGGAATTTATAGTGTTGCCAAAATGTCAGCAGTTCCGCTTGAGGCATATAAAAGTGGAAGAACAACAGATAGTGTTAATGCTGGATTGTCAATAGTTTTTATTGTTGGAATGTTATTAGGAATTGCGAGTGGTGCAAAAGCGTATGAATGGAATATTACAAAAGGTTCTTGGATAGGTATTATGGTATTTGCGATGTGTGCAATTCCTGCTCTTTTTTGTAAATATCCAGATGAAAAGTCGAATAGTTTTTCAAATTCATTCAGCGAATTAATATCAGATTCTTTATCATTATCATTTAAATATCCATTTTTTCTACTATCAGGACCATTATTATGGGGAGTCGCAAGTGCTGTCAGCCTTGCGGTAACTGCTTATGCAAATCAAGTTAATCTTGGTTCATTGTCAAAGTGTAGTTTTATGCCTCTTTTCGCTGCAATTGGAATTATTTTTGGAAGTTTAATTTCAACAAAATTCACAAAAAGACGCTTTTCGGTTGCTTTCTTTTCAGCCTTAGGGATGTCAATCTCAATCATCTTTATTCCTATAATTATTGAATATTCAATTAAAAATAATATAATGCCTTTAAATAACCTATATCTCGTTGTAGCATGTATTTTAATTATTACAGGTTTCTTTTTTGGAATTGCGACAAATTTAATAGATTCTGAATTATTATTTAGAGCAGGCAGAGATAAAAAAGAAGGAACAGGAGCAGCTTTACAAAGTATTTTTGTCGCATTCTTTTCTTTTATAGTTGGTGGCGGTATTGGAATATCTATTTTACTAAATTGGTTAAGTTCAGTATCACAATTTATTGCACTATCCGCAATTGTGTGGTTTGCGATGTGTGCAATTATCTGCTTAGGAACGATGGAAGGAACAATGAATAATATCTACTCTAAATTGTCAATATTATTTATTAAGACTATTTTACCTTTGAGATATAAAATAAAAATCACAGGACTTTCAAAGTTAGAATCAGATAAAGGTATTCTTGTTTTACCTAACCATCCAGCGGAAGTAGACCCTTTGATTTTAACTTCATTTCTTTGGAATAAATGCCCTTTACGACCAGTTGTAACGGAAAGTTTTTTCTATAAAGCAGGTATCAATCAATTATTTAAATTAATACGAGCTTTTCCTATGCCTGATATGGATACTGGATCTGGCTTTTATAAAAAATTAAGAATAGAAAAAATATTGAATAATATATCACAAGGTTTAGACAATGGCGATAATATTTTAATATATCCAGCAGGACAACTTGTTCGTGGCGGAGAGGAAAAACTCAAAGGAGCTTCTGGAACTTATAATATTATTAAAAATACAAAAGATTGTAAAATAGTTTTTGTTGTAACGAGAGGTTTATGGGGAAGTTCTTTTTCTACATATTTAACAAATGGTAAAACCCCTGACTTATTTTTGGCTTTAAAAAATGGTTTTGTATCTGTCTTAAAAAATTTAATATTTTTTACTCCAAGAAGAGAAGTTTCAATTGAAATATACGAAGCTCCTGAAGGTTTTCATAAATTATCAAATAAAGAGCAAAATGATATTATGGAAAATGTATATCATCAAACAGAACGAGTTGAAACTCCAAAACTCATTCCTTATGGCATTTGGAGCAAAAAGTTACCAAAGCAAGAAGAGATAAATCAAGATTTAAAAATAACTTCTTTAGATGATTTAGATAAAGAATTTATTGAACACACAAGAATAAAATTGGCGGAATTTTTAAAAGTAGATATAAATGAATTATCAGTGAATAAAAATTTATCAGAAGATTTAGGACTAGATTCTTTATCAAAAGCAGATGTCGCAGTTTGGTTAGATGATGAATATTCTGTTTCAGTTGAAGAGTTACCAGCATTACAAACAGTAGCAGATGTTATATCATTAGCATCAAATAAAGATGATAATTTGCGAGATGTGCAAGTAGAGACTACACCAGAAGAATGGATTAAAGGAGAAGATTTTAGGACTGAACCAATTTTGCCTAAAGCCGATACTATTGTTAAAGCCTTTTTACATAATTGTGACACATTAGGAAATTCTGCAGCAATCGCAGATGATATTACTGGCGTTTTGACTTGGAAGAAATTAAAAATAACAGTTTTACTTTTGAGTAAGATTTTTAGGGAATATCCTGATAAAAATATAGGAATAATGCTACCAGCTTCAAATGGCGGAGCAATTGCAATTATGTCAGTCTTGTTGGCAGGAAAAACGCCAGTTATGATAAATTGGACTACTGGACAAAAAAACATTGAGCATATTGCACAAGTCGCAGAATTAAATATTATTCTTACTTCTGGAAGATTTCTTGATAAATTAACAAATGTGCAATTTGGTAGTATTGTAGATAAATTTGTGTTTTTTGAAGATATTAAACAAAATATCGGTCTTGGTGAAAAAATAGCAGCTTTTCTGATGGCAAGAAAAAAGGCAGATAAACTGATTAAATCTTTAGATTTAAATGAAATAAAAGCAGATGATAACGCTGTTGTTTTATTTACAAGTGGATCTGAATCTGCTCCGAAAGGAGTTCCTCTTACTCATAAAAATATATTATCTAATATCAAATCTGTATTTCCCCTATTTGACTTCAAAAAGACAGATGCCATATATGGCTTTTTACCACCATTTCATTCATTTGGATTTACTGTTACAACAATGTTACCATTATGCACAGGTTTGAAAGTTGCGTATTATCCTAACCCAACAGAAGGACAAAAAATATCTGCGGGATGTGCAAAATGGAAAATATCTTTTTTATGTGGAACACCAACATTTTTCAATGCCATTATTAAGAAAGGCAAAGATAATTTAAAAACAATTAAATCGTTCGTAGCAGGAGCAGAAAAAGCTCCAGAATCGTTGTTTAAAGAAGTAGAAGCACTTGGCGAAGGAGTTCATCTTTATGAAGGATATGGAATCACAGAATGTTCGCCAGTTTTAACAATTCATCATCCTAATAAAATAGCAGAAGGTGTTGGTCATCCTTTACCAGGAATAGAGCTATTAATAGTTGATATTGATGATAATAAAAAATCTTTAAAACAAGGCGAACGAGGTCTTATACTTGCCTCTGGATTAAATATTTTTTCAGGTTATTTGCATTTAGATAAAAATCCTTTTGTAATTATAGATGATAAAAAATATTATAATACAGGCGACTTGGGTTATTTAACTGAAAATGGTAATTTGATATTGGCAGGTAGAATGAAGCGATTTATAAAAATTGCAGGAGAAATGATATCATTACCCGCAATAGAAGCAGCCTTGAGTGCAAAATGGAAAGCAACAGAAGAGGGTCCAGTAACTGCGATTCATGCAGATGAAAAGTCTGGAGAACGACCAATTATACATCTAATAACAACTCAAAACCTTGATTTGTCTGAAGTGAATAAATATTTGAAAGAATATGGGTTTAGTAATTTATCAAAAATAGGAAATATCATAGAAGTTAGTGAAATACCTATTCTTGGAACAGGAAAAATAGATTATCAAGGATTAAAAAAACTAGTTTCTAAGCACACTAGCCGTAAGCAAGGAAAATAGAAACCACTGGATTTAAAGATGACCTTAAATTTGAAGGTTATGGATTTTTGGATTTTTGGATTAATGGCAAGAAATCCACCAATCCATCAATCCTAAAATGGTCTCATAATAAAATCCGTGGCTCGTGTGTTTAGAGTTTAAAAACAGGAAATGTAATATGAATGATAGAAAAGAATACAAATCAATACCAAAAAGTTTTATAACTTTTTGTGTTTTATGCATTTGTGCTGTAGTAGCATACTTTGCTTTATTCAAAGAAAAAGAATTGGAAGAAACTAAGCAATACAAAAAAGTAACAAAAGAGTTTGTTGAAAAAATAGAACAACAAAAAAAGAAACCTATTGAAGTATATGATATTGAATTTCATAAATTGAGGATTGAAAGAATTTGAACCACGGAATGCACAGAAAAACAC
>JAOZMT010000239.1 GCA_029934175.1 Victivallales bacterium
ATTCTGTTAATCAGTATAAATAATAAAAGAATTTTATAATAAATAAAAGCCGTCATAACTGTTTTTAAAGAGAATACATAAAATACTATTTTTGTATTTTATTAAATATTTCATAACCTAATTTCATCGTTTTGTTTAAGGGAAAGTTAACATTTAAGACTATTCCTTCAAATTTTGCTCCAACTTTATCTCTTATAAAAACTCCTTGCTTAGTGACTGTGAATGGTAAAATATTATTAGGTTTTCCTGATAAATTCATCTTTAAAACAAGCTCATCATCACCATTTTTATCAAAATATAACTTAACCCAATCGTAACTAAAATCCTTCAAAGCCTCTTGTGTTAAATCTAGTAAATTAAATTGTGGCGATTCTTTAGGCATAGATTCTAAAAGATTCTTATTGCATTCAACATTTAAATTGCCTGTAACTCCTGGAATAGAATACAAAAAACCATCATTAAAAATAATTTTATTCTCTTTTAACCTAAATAACAATTTCCCATTTAATTTACCTTCACTTTTACCTTTTGCTACATCAAAACATTTTAAAATTCTTTCAAGCTCTAAACTATCACAATATAATAAAATATCGTAAAAAGATTTATTTTTCATAAATCTTGCAGGTTGTGATGCGATATTACCACCACACCATTTAAGAGATAAGTTCTCAAGAAAAACTTGATCGAGAGATTCAACTTGAAATGTAAGTTCCCCATTTGTAATAGCCTCTGGAAATCCTAATTCAAGTTTGTTAAATGATATTTTTTGACATGGAGGTGTTTTCAAATTAATTAAATCAGAGAATTCTAGAGTCGCATTAATTCCATTTATTGTTATGTCGTTTTTAGCTAGATCTACATTTGTATTGATTATTTTAGTCTTTAAAGAGGTTGTAATTCCTTTACTTGAATATTTCAACTCCCCATCTATCACAAATTCCCCATCTATAAATATATCCTCACATTGTTTATTATATTGACCTAAATCAAGTGGAGTCTCAATGTGATATTTAGGAATATTATAATTTAATTTAAATATCGGTGATTTTTCTAATGATAATGTTGCACTTAAATCTACTGCAAGTTTTTCAATTATATCAGTTTTAAATACTCCATTTATATCAAATATTTCAGCTCTTTTCTTAATAGACAAATCTAAACGACCAATATCTTTTGCATCATAATTTATATTTTCAATTTTCACAAATCCTTTGTTAATAATATTTCCTAAAAGAGGTAATAAGGCACTTATATTTGTTATTTTTATATTTTTTTTAGTATTTAAAAGTTCTGCTTGAGAAAAATCTATAGAAAGGTTTTTAGTTTGCTCTTTATTTTGAAAAAAGACTTTTAAGTTTGGCAAAGTAGCTTTAAAGTCATTTGCACAAATCGCAACTTCTTCGCTAGTTGATTTATGTGTATAATCAAAACCTTCTTCTTTTATAACCCCATTCGTTGTTGTATTTATTTTCTTTATTTTAGATTCTATAATATATTCTTTTTGCTTTGCATAAATCGCAACTTGCTCAAAAGTCGATGAATTATTAAAATCCCATCTTAATAAATTTTTTGTAGTTGAAGTATTAAAAAGTAGATAATCTTCAATAGTTACTTTAAATTCCTTCTTTTTCACATTTAATTTACTTCCTTTTAAATTACTATTTATTTCAATAAATTTGTTTTGAATATCAAATTCTAAATTAGTTTTTAGAGAAAAATCATTAAAAGCAATATCCTTATTATCTTGCTTAACATTACATTTAAAATCATTGGTTGATATTTCTAAAATTCCTTTATATAAATTTCCATTTGCTTTTATCATTATGCGAGGAACGGAGCTATTTATAGACATATTATTTACATTTACATTGATATTTTCATCAATAGGAATGACTTCTGCTGACATATTCCAATCTTTATTATTTGACAACTTGCCTGTAATTAATAATTTTGATTGAAAATCTTTTTGTAATATAATATTTTCATTAGAAGTTAATGATGTTAAAATATTTACAGATGTATTATAAGAATTATTATCTTTTTGCAAACTCAAGCTTAATTTATCTATAATTATATTACAATCATTTTCAACTATTAAATTTTTTGAATTAACAGTTAAATTCTTATTGTCATAATTTATATTTATTTGGGCTGATGTATTATAATTTTTTACTTTTGTGTTATATCCATCAAAAAGAAAATCATCAAGGAAAAAGTTTACATCAACTGACTCTACTTTTGTGTTATTTAAACATAACAAAGCATTAATTTTTGTTTGTCCCTGATAGTTAAACTTTAAATTTTCAGTAAAAGGTTTTAAATATTCCAAATCGAATTTTTCTGCATAAATCGCAACTTTAGATATTGGTTCATTTAGGTTAATTGTAGTAGAAAAGGCAATTTTTTGTCCTTTTGGATATATATTTAGATTTATATCAATGTCATTTAAAAGCCCCTTTTCTAAATTTATTTTAGCATCAAAAGGAATTAGTAAACGATTTGATTTATAATCAATAACAGCGATAGAGTTAGTTATTTCAAAACTATTGATTTTAATATTAGGAATTTCTGATTTTTTGCTAGAAGCAATAGGTTGTATTTCAGATACTGATACTACTTTTTTTAATGGTTCTTCTGAAAAATTTTTGATAATTACTAAGCCACTAATTGATATTTTTTTTATTTCATAGTCTAGTAAACTAGCCAAAGAATATTCTATATGCAAAGATTTTGCAGATAATATTTTTCTTTTATTTTTTTCTAATAGAATATCACCTAAATCTGCACTAAAAAAACCAACATTATATACTTTGCAAGATAATTCTCCTTCTCCTAACTTCTTCGAGATTAAAGGAACTATATTTTTTTGAATATACACAGGAAGATATAAATATCCTCCTATTAAAAGTAAGAAACATAATATAATGAAACCTAAAATAAATACTTTATTTATTAATATCTTCATTATTGCATAAATCGCAAAGGTTATTTTATTTTTTTTCTGCTTCATAATTAGTCCTCTAGTTACCGTCCTTGTCGTATAAGTATCCAAACTGATTTTTTCATTACAGATGGAACTACTGGAACAACTACAATGCAAGATAAACCAATTAACATACAAATATGTCCAATATTGCCAATCATTTTCTTAGAATATTTATCAGAATAATAAGCTGAATGAATTGTTAAACATATCCCAGCCCAATGTGGTAATGATAATAACAATAAAGCTTTAGAGTTTGATATTTCTAATGCAGTGAAATATTCCAACATAAAACCATTCATAAAAAGTAAAGTTGTCAACAATCCGCAACATTGCCCAATTGTAACTGTTTTTAATAGTTTATTATATTCATTCATATTAATGCCATTCACTCATTGGAAACATTATCATCTTTTTATAAAGAGTAGGTTGTTTGAGAATAAATCCTATTAATTCTGTTAATTCTTCAGGTTTAATTAAATCTTTCTTTTCACCTGGGTATGGGTTATCCGCATTCCATAATGGGGTGTCTATTCCACCTGGGCAAATAGCACAAACATGAACTCCATATTCTTTAACTTCTTGTCCAATTACATCACTAAATCCAACGACACCGTGTTTTGAAGCACCATAAATAGCTTGTTTTGGAAGTCCGTGAGTTCCAGAAACAGATGCAATATTTATTACATGTCCACTTTTTTGTTTAACCATAGATTTAAGAACAGCATGTGTGCAATACATTGTGCCTTTTAAATTTGCATCAAGAAGTCTATCAATATTTTCTAATTTTTCTTCATAAAATAAACAAGAATTAAACACAGATGCGTTATTAATTAAAACATCTATTTTATTATGGTCTGTATAAATTTTACTAAAAACTGCTTGAACCTGTTCAATATTGCTTATATCTGCGGAATATGCAAAAATATTCTTTGGATATTCATCCGCTAATTTTTTTAACTTATCTGCACTTCTCGCAATTGCACAAACTATATTCCCTTTTTTAGCAAAGTCTGTTGCCATTATTTTCCCTAATCCACTACTTGCCCCTGTTATTGCTATTATACTCATAACTCTATCCTTTTGTGAATGTGATACTCTTAAAAATTTTATTATTACTAAATATAATCTATTTCTCATAATATTCAATAAACAAAAGAATTATAATTTAATTTCTTTTATTATCTAAAAATATTATACGGCGTTGTTGCCAACTCCGTATCTTCTTTAAAAAAAGTTGTAAATGCTTTAATTATTTTGACAGGATAACAGGATTTTCAAGATGGACAGGATTTTTATTTATAAAATAAAAAAAAACATTCTAATAAGATTAATAACTTTAGCCTGTTTTTATTAATTTTCAAAATATTCATCTTGTTTATCCTGAAAATCCTGTTATCTTGTCTAAAAAAGATTTTAAATAATATAACAATTTAATTATCAAAATTAAGATTACAACTGTTTTTAAAGAGGATACAAAAATATGAATAAATCGCAAAAGAAAACCCTAATAATAATGCAAACATTCATATTTCCAAAATTGACATAAATAAACTATACTTTCCAGTATCTAAGCACACGAGCCGTAAGCAAGGAAAATAGAAATTACTGGATTTTTAGATG
>JAOZMT010000240.1 GCA_029934175.1 Victivallales bacterium
TGAAAGCGGAATTCCGACGGTTTTTTGACTTTTCTAGCTAAAAGTGTAAAGACCTTATTGAAACTAGCCCCGAAATTATGAATTTTAATTAGTTTTGTTTTAGTTATTAAAAAATCCTGTTAATCCTGAAAATCTTGTTATCCTGTCTAAAGAATGACTGGACGAAGTTAGGATCAACGCCAAATTCTTGTTATTCTATCTCAAAAACATTCAGAGTTCTTCTTTAGGGTTATCCTAAAAAATAAAAAAAAACATAGAAAATTATAAAAAAATTGGAAATTTATATGATTTGATGTATATTAGTGTTTTAAAATATAAATTATAACAAAAATCTAAATGTAAAATTTAGGTAAAAATAAGAAACAAAAGGTGGTAAAAGCATGGGAAATCTCAAAAAAAAGAGAAAAAGAAAAATTTCACAACACAAGCGTCGTAAACATTTAAAAGCGAAAAGGCATAAAAATAAAAAATAATTATATTTTATTTTTAATATCTGTGCTATTTTATGCGTAGTATAAAAACTCTTGTCTTGTTTTTCTTGACAAGGGTTTTTTTTATGCTAGTTAGCTAGATTTATTCACAAGTTTTAAAAATCATAAAACAAAATAAGGAGAATATATGGAATTCTATGATGTAATATCAAAAAGGAAGAGTGTTAGAAAATATTCAAATAAAAATATACTTCAAGAGTCAATAGATAATATTGCAAAAGCTGTTCAAGCAGCCCCTTCAGCATGTAATATCCAACCTTGGAAAGTATTGTTGATTTTTAATGAAAGGGTTAGAGAAAAAATTTGTAAATGCTATCCTCGCTCTTTTCTTAAGGATGCGCCTGCAATTGCAGTTGCTATAGGAAATGATAATGCTGCTTGGAAAAGATTGGAGGGAACTCCAATTACGGATATAGATATGGGCATTATGATGGAACATTTTATTCTTGCTGCAACCGCAGAAAATTTAGGAACTTGTTGGATATGTGCATATAATCAAAAAGAACTTAATAAAGCTTTAAATATTGAAAAAGATTGGAATGTTTTAGCTATTTCTCCTTTAGGTTATTCAGCAGAGGAAAATTCAGTAGCTCCAAATAAAAAAGATATTGATACAATATTTGAAGTGATAAAATAAAGATGTTTGACTTATACAAATCAAAAGATGGTGTAAAGAGTTCTGACTGGAAGGTAGATTTTAATAAATCTATTGGTCATTTTTTCTTTGAGCATAAAGATTTTTCTTTATTGAGTGAACCTATAGAACTAGGCGCATTAAATGAAGGAATTGGTCTTTTAAAAAAGAATCGTTTTCATAAGTTAAAATATGATAATTCATTAACCTTAGAATCTGAAATACTTTTACCTTTTGGAAGTGAACCTGCTGTTTGTAAAACTATTGATTTTATCAATAATTATGCAAAAATAACTACTGATTTACAGTTAAAAGGTGCCTTTCCTATGAACAAAATATCTTTTGGCAAAGTTGTTCTAAAGGCAAAATGGACTAAGTATGCTATTGTAGATTTATATTCTCAAAAAATAGAAACTCTATCATGGAATAAAATTAATGATGTTTCAGAACTTTATTCTTCAAGTATTCCATTTCGTGTAATGCTACTAGAAACTGAAGATGGAACACGACTTGAAATAGGGACTGGAGATGATATATGGCGTTGGCTAGGAGCAAAGGATAAAAATGCAAATTCTCTCTTCTCCGTTACCAAAGAAGGAGATACAATAACTATTAACCGTGATACTTACCTTTGGGATGAAGAAACAACTTTTTCATCGCAAAATATACGATTTAATTGGTATTTTTCTTGGGTATTAAAAGATGATTTGAGTGAAAATATATATCAAAATAAAGAAATTAAATCTTTACCAACAGCTAAAGATAAAAGCTCTTGGAACAATTTTTCAAATTATATTTGGAGATTGGATACGATTGAAAATGAAAATTGGCTTTCTAGTATTAATGGTGAATCAAGCGATGATATATGTATGTCATCATCCGTCATAAAAAGACTAAAAAAAGTAATTCGTTCTATAAAAAGTAATGCAAATGAAGATATTTTCTGTTTAGTAGGGATTACTCCACAATTATGTGATAATCCATCTCATCTTGAGAGAAAACAAAAAAAACAGTTATTGCATTGGAATATAAATAAAATTTTAGATTTTTATTTATGGGCGACTAAACAATTGTTGGATAAAAATTCCCAACTTGTTATCATTTCTGAAAAAGAATCAGTTTATAATCAGTTCCCTTCAATTTGTTCAATGAGAAAAGATAGAACAAAGAGTAAAACAATTGAACTTTCAAAATAAAGAATTGTCATAGAATATGAAGAATATATCCACAGCAGATACATTAGAATTAGTTCAAGCAACTAAGGATGGTAATTTAGAGGCTTTTGAGGAGTTGATTCGTCGTAATAGTTCAAAATTAGTAAATGTTTCATTTGGTTTGTTGGGAAATACACAAGATGCAGAAGAGGTTGTCCAAGATTCATTTCTTCGAGCACTTAATGGGTTAGATTCATTTAGAGGAGAGTCCTCATTTGAAACTTGGATATATAGAATTGTTGTAAATCTTTCACGAAA
Source organism: Victivallales bacterium (assembly GCA_029934175.1). Classification (GTDB taxonomy): domain Bacteria; phylum Verrucomicrobiota; class Lentisphaeria; order Victivallales; family JAUVCU01; genus JAOZMT01. Next base: position 2,598 of record JAOZMT010000240.1, read on the forward strand.
TAAATATCAATGGAAGAAAAGAAGGGGCGATGGACTTCATATTAGCTTAACGGGAGAATCTTTTGATGACTTTGAAGAAGTAGAAGAAATTTTAATCCCAGATGAAAGCTTAACTCCTGAATTGTTAATAGGGATGAAAGAGTATGAAAAAAAAATAGTAGGGATATTTCTGAAACTTCCAGAAAAACTGCGTGAAGTAATGATTTTGCGAAATATTCATGAATTATCTTATGTCAAAATTGCAGAAAGAGCAAAGTGTAAGGTTGGAACTGTAAAGTCTAGAATTTCTAGAGCAAGAGAAATGTTAAGGGAGCAATTATAAAATTTTATTATTAAGAAGGGAGGAATTATGAAAAATATAGAAAAAGAAAACGATTTTGAATTAATATCTTCTGTTTTTGATGAAGAACTCCCAAAATCAAACATTGATTGCGAATCGTGCAAAAAAGTCATTGAAGATTATAAAACTGTAGATTTGGCTTTAAACAAAATGTTTAAAAATTCTCAATCTGCAAATTTCAGCGAAAAAATTATTGAAATAGTCCGAAAAAATAATGAAAAAATAACTCAGCAACCAAAGAATTATCTATTTATATTAAGAGCTGTTGCGTCATTATTTATATTTGGGGCAATTGGGGTTATGTTATTAAGAGAAAAACCCACTGACAATCCTCAGAAAAATAAGACTAATTTGCAAAGTAAAGCAACAAAAGAGAATACAGTTGATAAAGTTCAACTTGTGCAAAAAGAAGAACAAAAAAAAACAACAGAATTTTATGAAACCCCAAAATATCAAATATCTTTAGATAAGATGCAACCTGTAGGGTTTGGGAATACAAATGGGATAATTCTTTTACCGACAGCTAATAAACAATATAAAAAAGGGGCAACTGTAATAGCAGATAATGTTCGTCATGTTTGGACTGCTAAAGATTTAAATCAATCTTTATTAAAAATAATAAAAATAGCTGAAGTTTTATCTATTAGAGTGGAGTTCATTAGGAATGGTAACAATACTTTAGATATGTCTTCAAGAATGACTAAAAAACAGTTGGTTTATTTTGTGAAAAATTTATCAAGTAGTGGTTTTAAGCTACTTAGTTCTCAAGCTCCACAGCCAGAGGATATTAAATTTAAAGACCCAGCTGATATTTTAATAAATTATACTTGGACTATAGTAGTTCATTAACAAAAGGAGAAAAAATGTTAAAAAAAACATTAAAAACGATGGTTATTCCTAGCACAATTGCACTATGTTCTTCATGTGCATTATTTGATAATCCAAAACCTAGCTTTGAGGAGTCGCAGCAAGTAGAGATTGAAGGTGAAAATTTGGAAACTCAATCAATTCATATTATAAGAGATTTTATTGAAGGGCTAAAAAAAGAGGATTATGCAAAGTTTACAAAAAGAATGGCTCCAGAATTAAAGGAAGAGTTGACAAATGCTAAATTTGCACAGTTCGCAAAAAAATTCAATAAAAAGGGTAATATTGATAGGGCGTTTTTTCTAGGTCAAATAAAGCGTGGAAAATTCACACAATTGATATACAAAACAAAGTATATGGACAGTGAAGATGATATATTAATTGTCTTAATAGGCACAAATGTTGATAATAAATTCCAAATGATGTCTTTTAAAATTAATTAATTGCACAAGTCGCAAGAGAGTTCAAGGAAATTGTTAGGTGTCATATTAATTTTAATTTTATTAAATCCTTTTGGATATACGAATGATAAAAATAAATATATAACAAGTTGTGATATTACTAAAATTAAAGATATCAAAGGGTATTTTGTTCAATTTAAAATTATACATGGGAAAAAAAGGCTAGTTTCAATAAGGTCTTTACACTTTGAGCTAGAAAAGTCAAAAAAACTGTCGGAGTTCCGCTTTCAAGCGGATAGCAAGATAAAGCGATTTATCGCTGGTTCGGATTTAAAAACAACCTTAATCGTTTAAGGATAGTTTGTTATCAAAACATAGCTAAAGCTATTTACATTACTGTC
>JAOZMT010000241.1 GCA_029934175.1 Victivallales bacterium
TTAATTATTCTGCTTAACAAGAAGAAATTTAATATCAAATTTTCAAAATAATCCTATCAATCTTGAAAATCCTGCTATCCTGTCTAAAAAATTCCTGGACGGCGTTAAGAACAATGTCTTGTCTTGCATAAGTCGCAAGATATTATTCTTTATTGTCTATACAAATTCTTGGATCTACTAGTGCATAAGTGATATCTACTAAAAGATTTACAAAAACAAATAAAAATGCAGTTATAACAACTAATGCTTTGATTATTTGTAAATCCGCATTCTCAAGGGCAGCTATTCCAATATAACCTAAGCCTGGAATTCCGAAAAATTTTTCTAGCAATAAACTACCAGTAAACAAAAACGGTAATGAAATAGCTGCTCGTGTAATAATTGGTAGCATTGCGTTTCGTAAAAGATGTTTTGCATAAATCGCAAATTTTGAACATCCTTTTGCTAATGCAGTGCGTAAATAATCTTGATTTAACTCATTTACAAAGATTGTTTTATAAAATCTAACTCCGCCTCCTACACCTGTAACTATACCGATGATAATAGGTAAAATCAGATGTCTTAACTCTCCATATCCCCAAACTGGGAAAAAATTAAAATAATATCCCAAATACCATTGTCCAAGAATGATAAAAACAAGATAACTCACACTCATCCCAATTATAGAGAAAAGAGTTAGAAATTTATCAATGAGTGAATCTTTGTAAATTGTAGAAATTAAAGCAAAAATAATTCCAATAAAAATTTCACCAAAAAAGATAGGTATCATAAGCATTAATGATGGACCAGCTCCATTTATGAGAATTTTTGACACTTTCTCCCCTGTCATAAAACTTTTGCCAAAATTGAAAAAAGAAATAAATGGAAATTTTGATTTAAGTGAAACAACTTCTTTTACTGTTGATAATAATTGACTATTCCAAAAAGATGAATTTTTTCGATAAAATTTAATAGATTTTATTTTTGTATCACTATTTTTGCAAATTCTCAAATCTGTTTGCGGATTGTGCAAAGTTATAAAAATTTCTTTAGGAGCAATAGAAAAATATGATTTATTATTATGCTTTAACTCGCCTGAAAAAGTAATTTCAGCACGCACATTATACAAAACATCTTTAAAATTTTGTTTAAAAATTAATTCAGAATCAAGTTCTGATGAATTTTCACAATCAAACATTTCTGTTTCAATCCAATTTCCACATATCATAGGAAGGTTAGACTGTAACTCATTTCTTAAACTTTCAACTTCTTTTGCCGAAGGATTTTTCCCTAATAAAACAGAAGTAGGATCTCCTGCTGCAACCTTGAATAGAAAGAATGTAAGCAACATTACCCCTATAATGATAAGGACAGAATATCCCAAGCGTTTTAATATGTATTTTATCACTTTAGTTTAAATATTTTGGACCATTGGAATTACTAGAAGTAACGCCTTGAGATATTTTCAAATTTTGCCCTTGAGAGAATCCAGAATTATATCCTCCTAAGGAACTCCCTCTACTTTTTATATTTGAAATAGAAGGATATTCTTCAGCATATTTCTCTTCTAATAATGGGTCATTTAATGAAATTAAACTAGTGGAGTGTTTTGTTTCCTTTTTTATATTTTCCATAACTGCTTCTTTTGATACATCTAACTTATCACTAAAACCTCGATATACTCCTGTCAAAAAAGCTTTCTTTGAAAAAATTCCTTTTATAGAAACTCCCATTGCTTTTTTTTCTTTTTTAAACTCCTCCCACAAAGACTCTCCCTCTCGTTCAAGTGATAGGAATATGTATTCTGCAATATCTAAGTTACTTGTTTCTCCAAACAATTCAAAATATTTCATATTGTTTCCTGGTATTCCATTCATTCTCCACTGTCCATATAAATCTTTAACAAATGTAGAACATCTAATTGCTTTAACAAAATAGTGTTTTCTTAAGATTGCTGTAATTTCATAATAATATGCAGGAGTGCTTTTAAATAATTTTCCTACAGGTCTAGGTAAAAAGAGTTTTTTATGGTCATCCAAATCTTTATGCTCAAGATTATATTTTATCATTAATGATTGTGCTTTTTTCAAAAATGACTCAGCTTCTTTTTCAGATGCTCCTTCACAATTTGCTTTTGCTAAAATTTTCTTGATTTTAGAAACATCATCACGATTATTTGAACTTGCGAACTGTGCAAGTTCTTCTTTTGTGACTGTTGCGTGATAATCAGCACCTATCATTTTACAAGCTTTTTTTAATAACTCTCCGTGTGGCTTTCCGTGTGTATTAAATATTTCATTTACTATTTGATGAGCTACTTCGTGTCGCAAAATAAAATCAATTGCTTTTTTATCATAATAAAGAAAAATATCTGCACTGATCGCAATTACTCGCTTTTCAGCATTCCAAAATCCAAGCGTCTTTCCTCCAGATGATGAAATGTCAAATGTAGGTGTTTTTAATTTTTTATTAGAACTATCGTATAAATCTTTTTCGATTTTACTATATATTTTCAATAGAGTTTTACACCATACTGCCTGTTGAGTTTTAAATGAGTCCATTATATAACCTCCCTTTTTATGATTTGTGTTCCTATTCCCTCATCTGTAAAAACTTCAAGTAGTAAAGAATGTTGAAGCCTTCCATCTATTAAATGAACTTTATTAACTCCTGAATTTATTGCACTTAAAGCACTTTTGATTTTTGGTATCATTCCGCCAGCAATTGTTCCGTCTGAAATTAACCCATCTATCTCATCTATATAAATTGTGCTTATAAGACTTGCCTCATCTTTGAAATCCTTTAAAATTCCAGGAACATCACTAATGAAAAATAATTTTCTAGCATTTAAAGCTTCTGCAATTTTACAAGCAGCAACATCAGCATTAATATTGTAAACTTGTCCGTCTTTATCAATTCCTAAAGGTGGAATTACTGGAAGAATATCATTCGCTAAATCCTTTAAAATAGATTCAGTATTAACTGCTTCTATTTGCCCTACAAATCCTACATCAAACTCATTTCCTGTTTTATCGCATTTTGAAATAGTTTTACTCGCGGTTATAATATCTTTACCAGATATCTGATTTCCTTTTCCTCCTGATGCCTTAACTCCAGCTAATAAATTAGAATTAACCTCATTATGAAGAACATCATCTACGACTGCAAGTGTATCTTTACATGTATAACGAAGTCCATTTATAAAATGTGTTTCGATATTTAATTCTTTTAATTTTGCAGAAATAGCCTTTCCACCGCCATGAACAACAACAGGTTTCATCCCTACGCATTCCATAAAAACAAGATCACGCATGGTTTGTTTTATTAATTCAGGATTTTCCATAACACTACCACCAAACTTAACTACAACAATTTCATTTCTAAAAGATTGAAAATAAGGTAATGCTTCAATTAGTGTCGCAGCTTTATTTATTAATTTATTCATTGCAGTTACCTAAAGTTTCTAATTTCCCAGTTACAGCCTTTACATGAATAGCAATTCCACCACGAGGAAAAAATTCGCCTGTTACTTCTGCCCACCTTGGTTCGCAGACTTTTTCAATCTCATTTAGTATAATATTGACTGCTTCTTCATGAAAAGTATTATGATTTCGGAATGAAAACATAAATAATTTCAAAGATTTGCTTTCAATACACAATTTATTCGGAATATACCGAATTGTAATATTTCCAAAATCTGGTTGATTAGTAACAGGACATAATGATGTGAATTCTGGACATTTAAATGTAATCTCATAATTCCTGTTAAAATAAACATTATCAAATACTTCAAGTCTCGCGTTTTGAGGTGAGTTTGGGTAGTTGGTAGATGCTTGACTTAGTAGCGTTAACTCCGAAAACCTCTTCTGGTTTTCTTCTTTTTTTTCTTTCATAATTTTAATTCCTTTAAAAAAAATCGTTTTTTTTATGTTTTAAACTTGTAAATTTCAGAAAATGTATTACTTTAAACAAATAATTATTTTTTGTTTTCTTTGAATGCTCTTATAAAAAGCTTTCATTTATCAGATTATAGTTATATAATATAATTCATTTATTATAAATTTCAAATAAAAAAAGGGAGAAAAAAATGAAAATTTTTAGTAAGGCTGCTTTAGTAGCAATCGTTGTGTGTGCATTATTTGCATCTGTTGACTCTTTCGCTGAAAAATCTTTTGCGGATCGTGGACCAATTGTTGATCCAGGTGATGATTATTTAGAAGGTTCAGTTCGTAAGTTAGGTCGTGGTGTTGCTAGTATCGCATTTTGTTGGGCTGAAGTTCCTATCAAAATTTGGGATGTTGACAATGAAGAAGGTGGAATTGCAGCTTTAACTTATGGTGTAATAAAAGGTTCTGCATGGACAGTTATGCGTGCTGGAACTGGTGTTGCAGAAGTTTTAACTTTCTGTATTCCATTACCTGGAATGAATGAAGAACCAAGAATTTCAGGAGCAGGATTTGGTCCTATGATGTCTCCAGAATTTGTTGTTGATTCAGAACACAACTTATTCAATTTTGTTCATAGAGAAACTCCTATTATGCAATAAGAGTTTTAATATATAAAATTATTTAAAAGCCCGCAACTGCGGGCTTTTTTTTTGCACAAATCGCATCTTCTTTAA
>JAOZMT010000242.1 GCA_029934175.1 Victivallales bacterium
GCCTAAACGAAAAAGACTATTTTATAATAAAATTCCCTTTTTAGTTCAGGCACTAAATAAAACTTAAATAATAGGAGAAAATAATGTCATTGTTTTTTGAATATATCGAATCAGGTGGTCAAGTCATGTGGTTACTAGGCTTGTGTAGTTTTATATCAACTTTTATAATAGCTGAAAGGTTACTCTTTTTTCATAGAGCTTATACCGATTTAGGAGATTTAATGAAGGGACTTTTTAATGTTCTAGAAAAGGATAGAATGTTGGAAGCTATCAGTTTATGCGAAGGGACTCCTGGTCCAGTAGCGAAAATACTTGTATCTGCAATTATGTCTTTTAAAAACCAGAAAGACACTGCTAGAATCACTAGGGTGATAGAAAATGCAGCTTTGGTTGAAGTCCCAAAATTAGAGAGAAAATTAAATATATTATCGACAATTGCATATATCGCACCATTGCTCGGACTTTTAGGAACTGTTTTAGGAATGCTTGAAATTTTCTCAACGATTCAAACTCAAGGACAGATGATAGATATTAGAAATATTTCACAAGGAGTAGGAACTGCATTAATAACAACTGCCGCTGGATTATGTGTAGCAATCCCATCTTATATCGCATATAATTATTTTGTAACAAGAGTTGAATTTATGATTGTTCAAATGGAAAAAACAGCAGCAGAATTTATTATTTTCATAGAAGATTTAGTTCAAAAAGATAATATTACCAAAAAATAAAATATAAAACTCATGCCAAATAATAATAAAATAATAAATATAAGCTCCTCAATATCAATATTAAAAGGAAAGCCTGACTTAACGCCTTTGGTTGATGTTATTTTTATATTGCTAATATTCCTTCTTTTATCAAGTTCATTTATAGAAGTTACAGGAATTAATGTGGATTTGCCAAAGACAGAATTACAGCATACTGAATCAGTAGGTCGTTTTATAATAGCTATAAATGGAGAAAAACAGTTTTTTATAAATGATCAACCTGTTAAAACTTTAGAAGATTTAAAAGAAAAAGTTGTTGAGTGGAAAAATCAGTTTGCCCCCAAACGGATAATGATAAGAGCTGACCAAAAAACACCATTTGGAGTTATTGCAAAGATTATGGCTATGATGGAAAGTTTAAACTTAAATGTTTTTGTTGCTACTTTACCAATAGAAGAGAAAAAAAAGGATATTATGGATGATTAGCATTAAAGAATATTTATATAGTAAGCCTTTAGTTTTCCAAGCTATTGTTATTGCACTTGTGTTCCATCTTTTTTTATTCGTATTATTTAAAAATAATAAAGAAAATTATAATGTATTACAAAATACACAACCTGCAAATATATCTATTGTATCAAAATTTAGTCCAAACATTAAACAGTATAATATGCTTTTGGAAACAATAAAGTTTAATGATCCATCTTTTATATCACGGCCTTCTATTTCTTCTATTTCTTCTATTGCAAAACATCGTATTCTTCCTGATTTGGAAATCGTAAAAAAAACTAATTCTTCATTTAAAATTAGAGAATTTGACATTTTTCCCGAAGTGAAAACCAATAGAACTTTTGCAGAGAATGAAATTTTACCTAAAAGTATTAAACCCATTGTTTTTAAAAAAAAATCTTATCCTCTTGCGGTAGATGAGAATTATAAACATATTCTCAATTTTTTTAAAGATGATATTGAAGTGGTTAGAGAAAACTTAAAAGAAAACACTATCAACTCCACTTATGAAGTCAAAAGAATTTTTAATAATTCTTTACCCAGTATTCGAATAATAGAATCTTCAGGCAACAAAGATTTAGATAAAATCATAATTGGGGTAATGTTTAGAAGATACAAAGAATTAGATACAAGTTGGACAAGTAAAAAAATTAAAATTTATTGGACTGAGAAATAAAAATGAAGAAGCAAAAAATAAAATGTAAATATTGTAATGCAATACATGAAATATCCGATGAACTAATTGGGGCTAAAATCCAATGTGCAGACTGTGATAATAAATTTTTTGTTGATGATGAATACATGGACTCAAAAACAATAACTTTTGACAAAAAAAATATCTTTGCACAAGAAGATAAAAAACGCAAGGTATCTACGGCTTCTTTGGAGAATTTACTAAAGGAAAAGAATATTTCAAACAATGACAATGACCCTGAGGTAGACTTTGCAATCGTAGGTTCACTTGGAGAAGGTGGAATGGGAATTGTGCATAAAGCCATTCAAAATCCACTTCGACGATTCGTTGCTCTTAAAATGCTATCCGCAGAAACAATTGCAAACGATGAAGATGCTATCAAAGAATTTATTCAAGAAGCTGCAATAACAGCATACTTAGATCATCCAAATATTGTATCACTTTATGATATTGCAAAGACTCCTGATAATACAGTTTTTTATACGATGAAAGAAGTTAAAGGTGCTGAATGGTCAGAATTAATTAAGAAAAATACAACACCAGAAAATATAGATATTTTACTGAAAGTTTGTGATGCAGTTGCTTTTGCTCACGACAAGGGAATTATTCATCGTGATTTAAAACCTGAGAATATAATGTTAGGTAATTATGGTGAAGTATTTTTAATGGACTGGGGCTTAGCTGTGAGTTATCAGAAAAACCTAAATATTCCTGGTGTCGAAACTTTATCAAAAAATAACATTGCTATATCGGGTTCTCCTGCTTTTATGCCTCCAGAAATGGCAAATTCAGATATTAAAAAAATAGGAACTGCAAGTGATGTTTATCTTTTAGGTGGATTATTATTGTATATTTTAATCAATAAAGCTCCACATCCTGCAGAGGAAGTAAATGAAGCATTAATTCAAGCACAAAATAATACTCTTGTTGAGATTACAGAAACAGGAATTATGATAGATATTGCAAAAAAAGCTTTGTCTACTTCAATTAAAGATAGATATTATTCAGTAAAATCATTTCAGGGAGCTATAAGGAAGGGATTAGGGCATCTTGAAAGTATAAATCTTGCACAGTCCGCAACTAAAGATTTTGAGAAAGCCAAAAAAGACCTAAAATATAATAATTTTGCACAAGCTTTATTTGCTTATAAAGAAGCTTTTAAATTGTGGAACAAAAACAAAGTAGCTAAACAAGGGATAATAGATGTATCCATAGAATATGCGAAGTGTGCAATTTCTAGAAGTGATTTTGATTTGGCTTTATCATTATTAGATGATAAAAATCATAAAATGAGTCCGCTTATATCACAAGCAAAAGATGGTATAAAGCAAAGAAATTTCAGAAAAAAAAGTATGAAAATAGCTACTGTTTCTACAATTGTATTATTGATTATAACATTTTTGGTTATGACAATATCATATTTTGAAGTTAAAGATAAACAGAAAAAAGCAGAGCTTGCAAGAATTAATGCAGAGCAAGCTGCACAAGTCGCAAAAAGTGAAAAAACAAAAGCAGAAAAAGCTGCACAAGTCGCAAAATTTGAAAAAGAGAAAGCCGATAAGGCTTTTCAAGATATGCAAGTTGCTGAAAAAATTGCAAAAGATGCAGCTACAAAGGCAAGAAAAGAGCAAATTAAAGCAGAAATAGAACAAATACGAGCAGAAAATGCTCTTAAAGAAGCTGAACTTGCACAAATCGCAACAAGAAAGGCTGAATCTTCAAGAATTGATGCTGAAAAGAGAGTTGAAGCTATGCAAAAAAGTAGTGAAAATACTAGAGACTTAGAAAAAAGAAGAAAAATGGAATTGATAAATTCTATATGTCTAAATATTACAAAAAAAGATTATCAAAATGCTTTTGATATTTTAAATATAACTCAGAATGAGAAAAAAGACTGGGATAAATTACTAAATCTTTTAACTGAATTAAAAGATTTTAAATCAAACTTAGAAGAAAATATTGAAAAACATACAAATGATAGTATAGTGTTAGAATATAAAGGAAAACGAAATTTAGCGAAAATAAAAAAAATCAATAATGATAAAATTTATTTTGATATTAAAATAGGACAAGCAGTTATTACTAAAGCTATTAATATTGAAAAGGTGCAAGTTGATGTAATAAAAAAAATAGTGCCTAGCATTTCAGAAGTTGCATTAGACATTCTTTTTGAACGCAAAAGATACTTAAGCAATCATTTAAAATTGAATAAGGAACTAAAACGACAAAGCTTTTATACAATAAAAGGAGAAGAATAATGAAAAAATTGCCAATATCTAAAGCAGTATTTAGAGAAGTTATAGAAGAAAATTGTTGTTATGTGGATAAAACAAAATATGTTAAAATGTTAGAAGAGCATCCGTCAAAGTATTTATTTATCTCTCGCCCTCGTCGTTTTGGCAAGAGTCTATTTTTAGACACACTTCGTGCGGCTTATGCAGGAGAAAAAGAATTATTTAAAGGACTATATTTAGAAAATAATTGGGATTGGAGTAAAAAGTATCCAATAATTTCAATAGATTGGGGCAATGGAACTGCTACTACAAAAGAAGAATTATTGACAAGTATGTCTGCTACATTAAGAAGGAGTGCATATCTTAACAAAGTTGAATTGACAGAAGATGCTCCTATTTAATAGGAATTGACTTTGACAATGAAAAGAAAAATATCGCAGATTTTGAATTA
>JAOZMT010000243.1 GCA_029934175.1 Victivallales bacterium
AACTTTGTTTCCTCTGTGGTTAACTATAATTTAATATGGTTCACTGAATATATACAACAAAACTAATTTTAATTTATAATTTTATAAACTTTATGATTTTTTTCATATCTTTTTTATAAAACTTTGAGCTTTTTTGTAGTTAAAATATAAGAATATGAAAATTTCAAATATTAATCTTGTTTATCCTGAAAATCCTGTTATCTTGTCTAAAAAAATCATATTAAATTGGTCGAAATTAAGAACAAGCCCCATAAATTCAAGAAATAATTTAAATTTAATTATATTTTAAATTGTAAATAAATATAAAGTATGGTATATTAAATTAAAAATTAAGGAGAAAAATGAATTTAAGAAAAGAAAATAAAAAATACGACTCCAATGAGTTTCCGCTATTTATGCGAAATGAATGGGAGGAATCATATAATGAATTAATAACCTACCTTAATGAAAATAATAATGAATGTCCGCCTATTGAATCAGATAATGAACCTTTAGAAAAATATTTAAAATATTGTGTAAATATTATTAATAATGAGAATACAAATAAAGCAATACTCATAACAGGTTCATTACAAAATGATCTCAAGGATAATGTTATTTCTTCACTAATAAAGAAATTAAATGAAGATAAAAATTTTTCTGTAATTATTTATATAGGTAAATTATATAAGAAACAAGAAAATATTTGTTTTAAATATTTAAAAGAACAAAAAGAAAATTTGAATTTAGGAAATAGATTGAGAGTAGTCGAAATAGGAATAAAGACAACTCTTCATGGTATTTTTTCTAACAAACAATCAATTTTTCAATATTTACATACCGAACAAGATACAATTAGAAAAAGTTATAAATTAGAAAATGTTGATTTATATGATTTTATAGAAAATATTCATTTATCTCATTATGATGAAATAATGAAAAGGAACAAATATGCAAAGTCAATTCATCGATTCAGTCCATAAAATACTTCAAAGTAATACAAAATCTAACATTAGTCAAGGTTCTTTACAAAAATATGTAACAGAAATAAAAGAAAGATATAAAGACTGGTATGAAAATCTTAATAAATTAGAAACTATATTTTCCTGTGTGCAAACACCTTATTTAGATACAGTTTTTAATGCTTATCATATTAGCCTAATGGCATTAACTCTAGAGCCTAAAAAATGTAATTCTATAGCTGAAATTTTTCTAAAAATCATTTTTCTTAATAACAAACTTCAATATAGTAATTATTCAGCAAATTCAAAAATAAGAGACAAGGAGTCTTTTATTAAGATTTTTATTGAGGATATTGGAATTAATTTTTATGCAGCAAAGAAAGATTTACCTATAAAAAAATTGAATGCTTGTTTAACGCGTCTTTCACAAGATTACGAAGCTTGTTCGTTATAAAATTTTGAACATTTAAATTTTTCTTATTTCAAAAAAATATGAACATTATAGAAACATTTAGTAAAATAAAAAAGAATTTGCAATTAAGATTAATTATTCATAGAATAATTAAAAATATTGCATACTTCGCAATTTTATTGCTTCCTTTTAGATTTTTGGAATTCATTGATATTTCTTTCTCTGAAACCAATTGCTTTTTTATTGCCCTTTCAATGATTCTTTTTAGTTTAATAGTATTCACTTTGGATATTTTTAAAATTTCAAGGAATAACACTCCTGCACACTTCGCAAAAAGGATTGAAAAAGAATATCCTGAATTCGAAGATTCTCTTATATGTGCAACCGAAAAATCACTTATTCCAGAAGAAAAAAGATCGTTTTTTGAAAATTTATTAATAAATAAAGCAATTGAACAATTACAGCAAATAAATATTTATGATGTTTTGATTAAAAAAAAGTATAAAACTGTCAATCTAGTTTTATTTGCACTACTCGCAACTATTTTATTATTTACCACACTAAATTCTATTATTTTAGACAAAGCAGTAAATTCTTTATATGAATATTTCAACTATATAGAAACTGGAATTCTCGTTAAACCAGGTGATTCTGACATTCCAATACATTCAGATGTCACAATTACAGCAAAGGTAAATAGGTGGAATGAAAAACCTAGGATTATAATTTATAGAAATTCTAGGGTATTTGAATATCAAATGAATAAAACAAGCAAACAATTTTCATTTACACTATATGATGTTTCTGAAAATTTAAAATACAAAGTTCTAACAAACTCATTGTCTTCTAATAAATTTAATCTTAAAATTTACAATCCACCTAAAATAGAAGAAACAAAACTGACTATTACTCCTCCAAAATATACAAATTTAAAACCTGTTTCAATTAAAGTTTTTAAAGATATAACGGCAATTGAGGGGGCTAATATTTCACTAGAGGTGAAAACTAAAAAAGAAAATAAATCTGCGAACCTTTTTCTCTCAAAAAATACAATGACACAATCTTTATTGATGCAAAAAGTTGCTAATAATTCTTGGAAGAGTAATTTTGATTTATTAGATAACTCTAAATTATCTTTCCAGATTTTAAATAATGAAAATCATTTATATAAATCTAGTGAAATAAATATTATAGCTATCAAAGATATGCCCCCTGTTATTTCTCTGCTTTCACCTCAAAAAGATTATAAATGCTTGCCAAAAGCTGAAATACCTTTAAAGGTTATAGCTAATGATGATTTTGGTATTCAATCTTTATCATTAAGTTATTCTATTTCTGGTAAAAAAAGACAAATAATAAAAATATTTTCAAAAGGGAACTCATTAACAAATGAGCTCGAATTAAATATGGAATATTTGCTTAAGTCATTAGATATTGATGCAGAAGTGGGAAGTGTTATATCATATTTTTTTATTGCAGAAGATATAAAAGTTCCTAATTCACAAAAAGCAAGGACAGAAGTCGCATTTATCGAAATAAGGGAGACGCTTAAACCTAAAAAAATGAAAGGTAAAGGCAAAAAAAAGGAATTAAATATTGATGCACTAATCGCAGAAACCAAGAGAATTATTAGATTATCTTATGATGCAAGTTATAATATAAAGCAGCAGAAAAAAATAATAAAAGAAATAAAACCTGCAATTAATGATTTAATAACTGAAACAAATAAAGTTTGTGAAAAGGTAAGGGAATTAGGTGCAAAACCTGAATTGATTGATTTATTTGACCTTATAGTAGATAATATACAGCTAGCTCAAAATAAAATACTAAACTTAAATTTTGATGAAGGTATATCTTTTGAAGAACAGGCATTAGCAAAATTAATAAAAATTGCACAAGCTCTAAGAAATAATACTACATCTGATTCAAAATCTAAAGATAACCAAAAAGGCAAAGGAGGAAAAGGGAAAAAGGGAGAAGGAAAGAAAGCAGAACCTAAATCAATACAAGAATCTTTAGAAAAGATTTTAAACTTACAACAAAAAATATCATCTTTAGCTGATCGTCAAGGAGGACAAAATAATAACTTAAATCAAGTGTCAAATGAGGATATAACAAAACTTGAAAATAAAAATTTGCGAGATGTGCAAAATAATATATCAAAAGATACTTTAAATATTGCAAATAAACTATCTGATAATTTTAAATCAGTTAAACAGATGTTAGAAAATAGTAATCATAAAATGGAACTTTCTCAACAAGCTCTAAAATCTAATAACTCAATAGCTGCAATTCGTTCAGGGAAAGATGCTCACTCTATGCTCTTAGCCACAGCAAATAAACTAAAAGAAGTAAAAGATAAAATGATTCGTAATATGCTTCAGCAATTAGCAAACTCTGCAAATGAATTATCAAAACAAGAAAATAGTTTGTCAAAGGATACTCAATCTCAGAAAAATGGTCAAAAGAAAGGCTCAGGAAAAGGGCTTGTTGACACGCAAGGTGAAATATCTAAAAAAACAGAAAACCTTGCGAATTATGCAAAACAATTTGCCCAAGTATTAAATAAAATATATCCCAAAACAGCACAAAGTATAAATGCAAGCATTAAGAGTATAAAAGATGATAAAGTTCAAAGCTATATGAAAAAAGCAACAAATGCGTTGCGTTACAAAAGATATTCGAGTGCTATAAAGTATCAAAAAAGTGTAATAAAGTCTTTAGAAAATTTATCTGATAATTTAAATAAAGCAAAAGATATGTTGCCAAAAATAAGTCAAGAGCAGATGTTAGCATCATTAAAGAAAATACAACAAGCACAATCACAAGTAAAAGCGATGAAAAACAATTCTGCTAGCAGTAAAAGTTCTTTAAGGGCAATGCAACAGGGAGTAATGAAAGAACTTAAGCAATTAGGAAGTAATTTAAACAGTAATAAAATGCAAGAACTGGGTATGGCTTTAAATTTATCAATGTCATTTGATAAAGAGTTATCATTAAAATCAACTGAAAATGTTTTAAGAGAAGCAGAAAAAAGTTTGAAGGAATATATAATAAGAAATTCTATAAAAAAATTATTAGAATTGAAAAGAAAAACATCTACTCCTCCAGAAGAATATCAAAATAAAATAGATGAATACTTTAAATTATTAAGTGAATAAATCGGGCTTGTTCATAACTTCGTTCATTAATTAAAATATTCACCACTAATAAACACTAACAAAACACTAATAAGAAAA
>JAOZMT010000244.1 GCA_029934175.1 Victivallales bacterium
ATAAACTAAAAAAGGAGAATAAGATGAAAAGAAAAGATGTATATGCAGTTATTATGGCGGGTGGAAAAGGTGAAAGATTTTGGCCAAAAAGTAGAGAATCGAAACCAAAACAATTATTGGATCTTGTAGGCGATTCTACTATGATAGAACAAACTGTTGAAAGATTAACAGGTTTGATTCCGTCAGAAAATATTATTATTATAACAAATCAAGACTATGTCAAACCTATGCAGGATTTAGTGGATATTCCTAAAGAAAATATTATAGGAGAACCAACTCGAAGAGATACTGCGCCTTGCGTTGCTCTTGCTGCTGCTATTATAAAAACACAATCTAAGGTAGAGAATCCAATTATGATTTTATTACCTGCTGATCATGTTATTAAAAACCATAAAAACCTTTGTCAAGTTTTAGAAGATAGTGCAAACTTAGCGAAAACAAATGGAAATATTGTTACAATCGGTATTAAACCTACTTTCCCAAGCACTGGATATGGATATATTCAATGTGGAGAACTTATATCAGATAAAGATGACAAAACGCAAATATTTAAATCATTAGAGTTCAAAGAAAAGCCAAATGAGGCAACAGCAAAACAATTTCTTGATGATGGTAATTATAAATGGAATAGCGGAATGTTTATTTGGTCTCTTGAAACAATTATTCAAGCTTTTGAAAATTATACACCTAGTTTATATAACCTTGTAAATGAATTATCTAATTTACCACATAATGAGTTTATTGAAAAATTGAATATTCTATTTCCACAGCAAGAAAAAAATTCCATAGATTATGCGATTATGGAAAAGGCTAAAAAGATATTTGTTGCAGAAAGCACATTTGATTGGGATGATGTTGGTAGTTGGACTGCTCTTAGAAATCAGATAGATGCTGATGAAAATAATAATGTTATTAGTGCAAAAACTGTTTCTCTTGATACAAAAAATTGTATAATTGTGGGCAATAAAAATCATTTGGTAACAACCATTGGAGTGGAAGATTTGATTATTGTTCAAACTGATGATGCAACTCTTATTTGCAAGGCAGATAAAGCACAAAATATAAAAGAAATTGTTAAAAAATTATCTAATGATAAAAACCTAAAGGAATATTTATAATGTTAACTTGGCTCACAGAATTTGAAAATTTATATGGACCAATGCGATTATTTGGTTATGTCACATTTAGAGCTGGAGGGGCTTTATTTACCTCTATGCTACTTACCCTTTTATTTGGACCTATGACTGTTAGATTATTAAAAAAATTCAGTGCAGTTGCTCCAACGAGACTAGAAGGACTTATTCCTGAAGAATTTATTGATAGAGAAAAAGATAAAACCCCTAGTATGGGCGGAATTTTAATTGTTCTTAGTATAATTATATCATCTATCTTATGGGCTGATTTAAATAGTCCACTGGTTGTAATTTTCATGGTTTTGCTTGCTTCTTTGTCCTTGCTCGGATTTTATGACGATTACTGTAAAATCGCACATAATAATAAAGATGGTATATCAAGTAAATTAAAATTACTGCTTCAAATAATTATCTCTGTAACTGCTGTTTATTTTTTGCATAATGTTTATTCTGATGGATATTTGCAACAAATTATTATTCCATTTTTCAAAGCCCCACTAGAATTAGGAGCATATTCAATGGTTATTGCATTTGCCCTTGGAGTTTTAACAGTTATAGGTTCTTCAAATGCCGTGAACTTAACAGATGGAAAAGATGGGCTTGCAATAGGTTGTGTTATCTTTTGCACCTTAACTTATGCAATAATTGCATACTTTTGTGGACATAGCGTTTTTGCTGAACATTTAAATATTCCTTTCATTCCAGATGCTTCAGAAGTTGTGGTTATCGCAGCAGCTTTAGTTGGTTCTGGAATTGGTTTTTTATGGCATAATTGTTATCCTGCATCAATGTTTATGGGTGATACTGGAAGCTTAGCCTTAGGTGGAGTAGTTGGTTTAATTGCGGTTCTAGTGCGTCAAGAATTTGTTTTAATTTTAGTTGGTGGAGTATTTGTTATGGAAGCGGCATCTGTAATTATTCAAGTTGCAAGTTTCAAATTGACTGGAAAAAGAGTATTTTTATGTGCGCCTATTCATCATCACTTTGAACGAAAAGGATGGACGGAAACTCAAATAATTGTTAGATTTTGGATACTTGCAGGAGTATTTGCTTTACTGGGCCTTGCAACTTTAAAATTAAGATAGGTGCGAAGTATGCAGTTAGAAATGCAATATACACAAAGTAAAGATAATTTTTTTAAACAAAAGTTAGATGAACTAAAATTTTATATTTTATTTGAAATAGAAGTGCCAGATAAAGAGCATTTGCAAGATGCACAAGATGAGTTGCGAAGTATGCAGGAAACTTTAAATCAATTTGAGAATCCTGCAGGTTTCGCATTCATAAATACAAATCCTAATTCTGTGCATCCAGTTGAGCTGACAAGTGTTCTTGATGAGTCAAATAAAAATAAGAGTATTATTTATTTAAGTGGCAAAAATTCAACAAAAGAAAAACTTCAAGATGATATTAAAATATGCATAGATGCAGGTTTTGAAAATATCTCGTTTGTCTCAGGAGATGGAACTTCTGAAGCTGAAAGGACTCCGTTTGTTGAAAGTGTCAATGCTTTATCTCTTGCAAATCAATTAGAATGTCATAGTGGTGCGGTGGTTAATCCTTTTAAATATACAACAAATGATATATTTCCACAGTATCATAAATTAATAAAAAAATTCAATAATAAGGCGAACTTTATCACTACTCAATTTGGGTGGGATATGAAAAAACTACAAGAACTTAGGATATATCTAAACCATCGTGATTTACACTCGCCGATTATAACAAGGCAAAGATTTTTATCAGTTAATGATGTTAAAAACATTACGAATGGAAAAGTTCCTGGGGTGCATATATCGCAAGATTTTCATAATTTATTAAATAAAGAGTTACAATATTCAAATTCACAATTCCTTGCTTCACAATGGCGTAGATTGCAAATCAATACTGCTGGTTGTAAACTTTTAGGCTTTAGTGGCATTCAAATATCAGGTTTAAAGTCTGCAAAAGATTTTAAGGCTGCTTATAAACTTATAAACAATGCTTTTACAGAGTTTTCAAAGTTTGAAAAGTGGAAAAAAGTTTATTTTGAACATATCGCTCATTATGAAATGGGACCATACCCACACCTTTTTTATATATACAATAATCTGCTTTCTGATATTCATATTACTAGACCAACCATCAATGAACCAGAATTAGATAAAGTTACATTAAAAGATAAATTGTTATTTAAAGCATGTGATTTTTTATTTAGCAATCCTAAATCAAAAATATCAAATAATTATTTACTGAAAAGTCTACTTTTGGGATGCAAAACTTGCGATGTGTGCAGTTCAAATAAAATGGCTTTTGTTTGCAGAAAAAGCTGTCCAAAGCAACTAGCAAATGGACCTTGTGGAGGTTCTAAAGCAAATGGCGATTGCGAATTAAGTGATAAAGAATGTATTCACTCAAAAATAATGCGTATTGCTCTATGGTTAAACCGAGTTGACATTCTTGAAGAATATGTTATTGATTAAACAATTTATTATACCTGTTTTATTTTTAAATATATTTTCTGCTCTGTTCGCAGATAATATATCGATAGCATATTCTAAAGTAAATGTGGAATATGAAAAAGGATTAATAGAAAATTTGCAGTTTGCAAAACCAGATATTCTTATCTTATCAAATATTAAACAAAAATATTTTGAAACTTTACAGCAGGAGTTTCCACAATTTACATATTCTAAAATTTTCAAAACAACAGCAATTTTATCAAAATATAAACCTTTAAACATAGATTTTATAGATGACAAAAAGTATAAAGTAAAAAAAATAGAACAAAATGTGCGAAATGGATTTTTAAACATAGAATTTAAATTTGCGAACTATGCATTTCGTGTTATAAGTTTTGATATTCCTGATAGTGATAAAAAATATCCTATAAGTATTTCAGATATTAAACGCTATGAAGTTAGACAATTAAGATATTTAGTTACAGATTATTTAAATCAAAATATTGACTCAAATATTTTAGTAGTAGGTAGTATTGATGCTAGTTATTCTCATTCTACAGTTAAAGAAATTTATTATAGACGATACAAACACACAAAAGAATTATTTGATTTAAGACCTTATGATAAAATGTCCAACGCTTGGACTAAGTATGCAGGAAACGACATTTTTCTACGCCACGACTATATTTTTGCGACTTATGCAATGTTATCAGAAGTCATTGATAGTCAAATTATTGATGAATCTAAAATATCTCAAAATAAAAATTCTCACAGATTATTATTAACAAACATCTCAAATAACAATAAAAAACTATATTCAAAAGAAGAATTATACAAACAATATCCCAAAAGCATCAAAAAAAATTAAAGATGTAAATATTTAACTGAACCAGAGATAAACTCAGATGAACACAGACTTTTTTTAATCTGGGAACGCTGAGCCCTTGCTCGGCTTAATATTAATATACTCTAAGCACACGAGTCACGGATTTTATTATGAGACCATTTTAGG
>JAOZMT010000245.1 GCA_029934175.1 Victivallales bacterium
AAATATAAAATTAGTGTAATGAGAGAATTTGAATTAATTAAAAATTAATAAGAGGCAGAATAATTAAAATTAGATTGTTTTTATTAGTGTTCAGTTAGTGTCTATTAGTGGTTAAAAATCTTTATAGATAGTTGGCGGCATTAAGAACAACGCCAAATATTGCTAGATTCTGTAATTTTATCGGTTTTAAGAACAAGCCCCTAAGCACACGAGGCACGGGTTTTATTATGAGACCATTTTAGGATTGTTGGATTACTGGATTATTGGATTTCTTTCCATTAATCCAAAATCCAATAATCCAGAAGTTGCAAGCTTAAGGTCATATAAAAATCCAGTGTTTTCTATTTTCCTTGCTTACGGCTCGTGTACTTAAAGCAAATATATTAATTTGTGAACTATGCATTTGTAATTTGCGAATTATGCAATATATTATTAACGGAGAGATAGATTATAAATTTATATTAGGAATTATAAAAATATGAAGAATAAAGTAATAGAAAAATTAAAAAGCTTATCTGATTCTAAAATAGCAAAGCAGTCACAACGCTTCTTTAAAACAGGAAAGGGTGAATACGGAGAAGGCGATAAATTCTTGGGAATTCGTGTTCCAGTTATTAGAAAAGTTGTTAAAGAATTTAAAGATATTTCTTTGGAAGATATTGTTGATGTTTTACAATCAGAGTATCATGAGATTAGGCTGTTTGCAGTATTAGCAATGGTTGCGAAGTATGCAAAAACACAAAGTGAAAAAGATGCAATATATTCTGCATACATCGCAAATAGAAAATATGTTAATAATTGGGATTTAGTTGATGTAACGACACCTCATATTGTTGGAGCTTTTTTATATGATAAGAATCGTGAAATTTTATATAAATTTGCGAAGAGTGCAGATTTATGGGAGCGAAGAATTGCAATTATTGCAACATTTTACTTTATTCGACAAAATGATTTTAAGGATACATTAGAGATTTCTAAAATATTACTTCATGATAAAGAAGACTTAATTCATAAAGCTGTAGGTTGGATGTTACGAGAAGTTGGCAAAAGAAGTTTAGAAACTGAAGAAACTTTTTTAATAAAATACTATAAGTTAATGCCACGGACGATGTTAAGATATGCTATTGAGAAATTTGAAGAATCGAAAAGACAAAAATATTTAAAAGGAAATATTTAATTTTATAAAACATAGGAGATTGAGATGAATGAAAATAAAATAAAAGGACCTATAGCTTGGATGGCTGGTCATAAAGTCGCATCAAATTTATTGATGCTTATATTATTAATCGGTGGATTTCTATTTGCGACACAAATAAAACAGGAAGTTTTTCCAGAATTTGATATGGGACTTATTACGATAACAGTTCCTTACCCAGGAGCAAGTCCAGTTGAAGTTGAGCGGGGAATTATTTTAGCATTAGAAGAGAGTATTCGTGGAGTTGAGGGAATAAAAAAAATAACATCTAAAGCTCAAGAAGGAGTTGGAGTTACTATCGTTGAAGTTATGAATGGAGAAGATGAAAATCAAATTGCACTAGATGTTCAACGAGAGATAGATAGAATAACAACTTTTCCCGATGATGCAGAAGAACCTCAAGTTGCTCAAATGATAAGCAAAAGACAAGTTATGTCCGTTGCTCTATTTGGAAATTTTGAAGAAGAAGTTTTAAGAAAATATGCAGAGGATATGAGAGATGATTTATTATTGGATAAAGGCATATCACAAGTTGAATTATCAGGAGTAAATCCTCGTGAAATATCAATTGAAATATCTCAAGATACTTTACGCAAATATAATTTAACACTTGAAGATATTGCAAGTAAATTACGAGCAATATCAGTTGAATTGCCCTCTGGAAGTATAAAGACACAATCAGGAGAGATATTATTTAGGGTAAAAGAGCGGCGTGATTATGGTTCAGAATTTGCAAAAACTTCAATAATTACAACGACCGAGGGAGTGCAAATTTTACTTGAAGATATAGCAATTATAAAAGATGATTTTGAGGAGACTGATTATATCGCAAAATATAATGGAGAACGCTCAATTTTAATAAATGTTTTTAGGGTTGGAAAACAAACGCCAATTAATGTATCAGATGCAGTAAAAAAACATATAGCAACCTTTAATCAAAAATTACCAAACGGATTGAAAGTTGCTGTTTGGCATGACCAATCAAATGTATATAGAGATAGGTTAGACTTGTTATTGCGTAATGGATATTTTGGACTAGCTCTTGTCTTTGTTTTACTTGCTATTTTCCTTGAAATTAGATTAGCATTTTGGGTTGTTATGGGAATACCTATCTCATTTCTTGGAGCATTTATGTTATTTCCTCTTTTTGGAGTTTCTTTAAATATGATTTCTCTCTTTGCATTTATAATTGCATTAGGAATTGTGGTTGATGATGCTATTGTTGTTGGAGAAAATATATATGATGCACATAAAAGAGGAATACCATTTTTTACTGCTGCTCCACAGGCTGCAAAAGAGGTTATTATCCCTGTTTCATTTAGTATTTTAACAAATATGGTTGCATTTTTACCTTTATACTTTGTTCCAGGGTTTCTTGGTAAAATTTTTGGTGTTATTCCTGTAGTTGTCATATCTGTGTTTTTTATATCTTTTATTGAATGTTTATTTGTCCTGCCTGCTCATATTAGTCATCAAAAAGGAGAATTTGGAATTGGTCCTATTAAAAAATTTTTCCAATATCAACAAAAATTTAGTGATTTTTTTGTTAAAATGGTTATTGGTATTTATGGACCATTTTTAAAATGCACACTTCGCAATAGGTATATAACATTTGCAATTGCTATTTCAATTCTTGTTTTGGTCGGAGGATTTATAGCAAGCGGTAGGATGGGATTCACATTATTTCCTAAAGTAGAAGCCGATCAAGCTGTTATGGTTGCAAAATTGCCATTTGGTTCTCCAGTGGAGAAGTCTATAATTATTCGAGATAGATTATTACAAGCGGCAAAAGAAGTGATAGAAGAAAATGGGGGTAAGGATTTACACGAAGGAACTTATGCGATAATTGGAGGAAATGGAGGAGATCCAAAACAATTTGGTTCAAGCTTACAAGGATTCCCTGGGGCTCATATAATTAGAATAGATATTATGCTTACAACTTCAGATCTTCGTCCAATAGGAACACAGGAATTTATTGATTTGTGGCGTAAAAAAGCTGGTAAAATATTAGGTTTAGAATCTATAATGTTTCAATCAGATGCTGGTGGTCCAGGAGGAGATGTCGCATTAAATATAGAATTAAGCCATAAAAATTTAGGCTTATTAGAAACTGCGAGTAAAGAATTGGCAATAAGCATGCAAAAATACCCTCTAATAAGTGATATAACAAATGGTTTTACTGATGGAAAAGTTCAATATGATATCACAATGCTTTCTGAGGGAGAGTCTTTGGGATTAACACCTGCAAGTATTGCGAGACAAATAAAAAATTCTTTTTATGGAAGAGAAGTCTCTAAGCATCAACGCGGTCGTGATGAAGTAAAAGTAAAAGTTAGATTACCTAAGGCTGATAGAATTTCTGAGGGAAATATTGAAGACTTTCTAATTAAAACACCAAAAGGGACTTATGTTAAGCTTGATGAAGTTGCACATATCGCAAAAGGTCGTTCTTTTACCATTATTAATCGTAAAAATGGTAAAAGAATTGTTAGTGTTACAGCAGATGTTACCCCTAGAAGTTCAGCAAACATGGTTTTGGAAGCTTTAAAGGAAAAAGAATTTACATCTTTAAAGAAAAAATACCCAGGTTTAAATTTTAGTTTAGAAGGTAAGCAAGCAGATATGGCAGATAATATGAAATCACTTGCAGTGTCATTCCCGTTAGCATTACTTGTAATTTATACACTTCTAGCAATTCCTTTTAGAAGTTATACACAACCACTAATAATAATGATTAGTATTCCTTTTGGTATAATTGGAGCAATTATTGGACATTTAATAATGGGATATTCTTTAAGTATGTTAAGTATGTTTGGTGTCGTTGCTTTATCTGGAGTTGTAGTTAATGATTCTTTAGTTTTAGTAGAATATGCAAATGGAAAACGAGATGAGGGATTGTCATTATTTGAAGCAATATCACTTGCAGGGGTCAGAAGATTTAGACCAATAATGCTTACAACATTATCAACTTTTGGAGGATTAGCTCCTATGATATTAGAAACATCAAGGCAAGCTAGGTTTCTAATACCTATGGCAATTTCATTGGGTTTTGGTATTTTGTTTGCGACTTTGATAGCATTAATTTTAGTTCCATCATTGTATCTAATTGTCGATGATTTTAATAAAGCTATAAAATTTATTTTTAAATAAATTACTTCTCCTCTTTAAAAACAGTTGTAATCTTAATTTTGACAATTTAATAATTTAACCTGTTTAAAATATGTATTTGACAGAATAACAGGATTTTTTTCTTCATTCATATTAGTAGCAGAACAAGTCAAAGTTGCACACGGTTTTCAAGTATCCAATACTTCCTGCACTGCGAATTAGGATCTAAGCACACGAGTCACGGATTTTATTATGAGACCATTTTAGGATTATTGGATT
>JAOZMT010000246.1 GCA_029934175.1 Victivallales bacterium
TGCCAAGAGCCAATAAAACAAAAGCATTCTCTTGTGTTGAATATAATTTTTTATCATTTAAGCCTTCGTTTAAAGCATTAACCAATAAAGGAATATTATGATGCTTTGGCGAAATTTCTAAATATCCCAAAAGTAACATTGCACATTCTCTTTTATAAGAATGTAAAGTTGATTTTAAATTTCTTTTAGAGCTTATAGGAATAGACATATCTATTAACTCATTTGCTAATTTATTTTTATTAAGTAACCTTAAACTTAACGCAATATGAATCTTAGAATATGCTGATAGTTTATTTTTATCTTCCCAAAGTTTAATAGTCCATGAACGATTAGGTTTTCCTGCAATAGCAAGTGTATATAAAGCATAAGCTTTTATTGCTAAATCATCGCTATCTGACTCACTCTTGTTTAATATATCATTTAAATAATCTAATGAACTTTTTAAGTTTTCTTTAGGAACTTTATAACCTAATTTTTTTGCTTCAACTAAAAAATTAGTTGCATAAACAGAACCCCACGGATATGCTCTCGTGCCTCCTGACCACATTGCAAATCCACCATCATAAGATTGCATTGAAATTAATCTATTAATAGCTACATTTATAAAATTTGTAACATCTGTATTATTTTTAAATTCATCATTAACAAGATTTGCGAGATGTGCAAAATATAGCAAAGGAAATGCTTTTGATGTTGTCTGCTCTACACAACCATAAGGATATTTCAATAAATAATCTAACGATTCGCCAAGTTTTAAAGATGGTGTATTTGATAGACAAAGCATAGTTTCAGAGGTTTTTTGAATAAAACCTTGCGGTAACTCTATTTTCTGTCCTTTTTCCATACTATCAACACCACAACTTATTTTACCAAAACCAGTTTCTCCAGTTAATTGAGTTGCTGCTCTAACTGGAATATCAATATTCAATTTAGTCGTTTCATTCGTATTTGTTGCAACTAGAGTTATATTAAAAACACTAGGTTCTTCTGGTGCTTTTAATTCAAAAAAGACCGCTGATGACTTTTTATCATTTACAAAAATAGATGATTTTTGTGAAGTGATATTTTGATAATCTTTAGTTTTGCGATTTATGCAATTTTTTGTTTGAAGTGTTATGCTAAATTCATCATCTTTTCCAGTTTGATTGAATACTTGTGCAGGCACGATAAATTCATCGCTTGGAGCTAAAAACCTTGGCAAAGTTGATTTAACAATAATAGGTAATTTGACTTTAACTTTTTTATCAAAAGAACCAAACGACTCTTCATTGATAGCAACAATCATCAATCTTAACTCTCCTAAATGATTAGGTATTTTTACATTAACAATTGCATCACCATTTGCATCAGTTTCTATATTCGTTTTCCAAACAATAGCCGATTTAACTCTTTGAGTATCCATTTGACTTAACAAACGACTATCCAAATTTGCTCCACCACCAGGTCTTGAATCAGCTCCTATCTGTTTGCCTTCAACCTCTGGCATTATGCGAGAATAACAATCAAAATTTTCAGTCATCAGAGCAAGTTTTGCATAGAACGCAGATAATGGATTTGGCGTTTGAAAGTTTGTAAGACGACAAATTCCTTCATCAACAAGAGCAAGTGTTAGTTCTGTTTTTTCAGATGCATTATCTATATGCACTTTTATAGCAACCTCTTCATCAGGTCGCACTTCATCTTTAATATCTGCACTAATCGCAAGTTTTTTATTATTGTGATTTACCTTTATTGGAACAACTCCAAAGGCTCTATAAGTTGAATTAACTTTCTGATATTTTACTTCTTTGATAATTGTTGCTGAACAATAGAAATTCAATCCATATTCCTTTAAAACTGGAATGACTACAGTTGTGCTATCTGAATTCATTTCAAATGGAATAACATCAAAAATCTCTTCGCCTTCTATTGTCAATAATCCCTTCCCTCTTAGTTTTGATTGAATAATTATATCTGCATTTTCTTTGTAAATATACTCTTTTTTATCTGTTGTTAAATTAATTTTCCCTGGAGCACTCATTTCCCAAGAAGAATTCCATGCGTCTCTATGATAAAATTCTAAAGTCGATGCAACACCACTTATATCTTCTAATACAACTTTATATTTACCTGGTTCTTTAGGTTGTAAGGTAAAAAAATCATTAGGTATATCTTGCAATTCATCTACCAAAACCTCCTCTTTATCGCAATCATATCGATAACCACTATCTGTCTCTCTTAAAACCCAATTCCATTTTATATGATATAATTTTGCTGTCAGTTTCATATCATCTAAATCATATTCATCACCTTTATCATCAACAATAACATATTCAAAATCTGCGACAACTTCATCTTTGCTTACATTACGCTTTAATCCAATATGAAAAGGATTAACTAGAATATTTTTATAAATTGTAGAAGATACAACTCGTCCGCCAAGTTCTTTAACACCGACAGATAAAGCAAGTCTCATTTTTCCAGCTGCTGAAAGTGAATTTGGTATTTGAACATCAAATGTTGTTTTTCCATTAGAATTTAATTTTTTTGAACCTAATTTTACTCTATGTGACTTGCTAGATAAAGTTGAATTTTCAAAAGAATATTCTTTGAAATTCTTAGCAATAAAAGGAACTGGATAATATGTGCATTTTGCCGTTGCTATCCTATCTGCCACAGGAGAACCAAATAGATATTCTGCACAAACCGCAAAAGGGATAATGTCATCTTTTGCATAATTATTATCATCAGCTGAAATATCTACTCTTATTTTATCAGGAACAAAATCTTCAACTAAAAACGATTTTTCTCCTAATAAAGTTTCAGAATCAGCAATTTGAATATAAACAAAATACTTTCCAGTTCTAGCATTTTTTGGAATATGCAAGTCATAATCAATCGTTCCTAAATCATTCAATAAAACCGTTTGTCTTTTAAAAAGAGCTCCATCGTATCTTCTAACAATAAAATCAACAGGAAAGCTCCCTGGTAATTTAAATCCGCTTTTATTTAGTGTTCTTAAAATTCCTTTAAGATGAACAGTCGCTCCAGGGCGATATATTCCTCGGTCAGAATAGATAAATGCACTATAATCATTTGATGTGATTTTCTTTCCATTAATATCAAAAATAGATGAATCAATTCGGTTTTTATAATCTAGTTTCAGAACAGCAGTATCATTTCCTTTTTCTGCAATAATAACATACGGGTCAGCTGTTTCATTAAATTCTAAATTTTTTAAATAACAAACTCCATTTTTATCAGATTTGCCTGTTGTGATTAATTGATTTTTCTCATCATAAACATAAATTTTTGCATCATCAATAGCTGATAATGTTTTTAAATCATTTAACCAAATCAACATCGATGAATTAGATTTTTTGTAAGATATACCAATATCAGATAGCATTATTAATTTTCTTTCAGAGCAAGATTCATCTTTTGAATTTGTGCAATACAAATCAATCATAAAAATCCCTTTATCTATTCCTTTAAAAAGACTTTTTAAATCTAATTTATCAGATTCTCTTTTATTGTAAATTGTATCTAATAGAAGTTTTTTTTCTGCAACTATATCACCAAAATTATCATAAGTATATGTTGAATTCATTAAATATGGAACTAAGTTATTTTGATAAATCTTATATGCTTTGACATTAATTTTATCAACATTGACAGAATCAAACGGCAATTGCATATTTCCAGCAGCAGCCATATAAATGGCAGAAGTTTTAAAACTTATTTCTGGGCGACTGTCAGGCATTCTAAATTCTTGAGAAAAATCTTCTTCTAAAATTTGTTCTCCAGCAGTAAGACCTTTAAGAACAGTTACTTTATACTTTTCACCAGAATTAAAATTTCCAGTTAAATGATAACCTCCACCACTCCATTCATAACTATATTTAATATTAAAATCAACAGCAGGTGAAATAACTATATTTTTTCTCAATATTTCTTTATCCAACAATTGATTTGAATATATTTGAACATAAAAATAATTATTCCAATATTTTCGTTTACCAGTAATAGAGTAAACTTTGAGTTTATAATCTAATTCAAGCAAAGTATCAAATTCTTCATTTAAAATAGCTGAATCATCTTTGTTTGTTAAACCTGTTTTTACAATAACATTTAACAATTTAGCTTTCTTAACTTCGACTCGTAATAATATTTGAGAGCTACTTTGTTTATCCTTTAATTTAACTAATTCAAAATCTAAATCTTTTTTATTATTTTGTATTTTAAAGTATTTTTTTAAATCACTATTAATAGCAATTTCTTTATCAAATTCAATTGCGATTTGTGCAAATTTGCCTTGATATTCTATCTGTCTAACTTTTGTTATACCTAAATCAACCTTTTCAACTTTTTCTGCGACAAGAACCTTTTTTTCTACATATTCAATCTTTTTCTCAACTGGCATTGAGATTAGTATTATATTAAAGATTATCATTATCATTGTTGTCCAAAACCAAATATTTTTCACTTTTTCTCCTTTGTTTGTTATAGTTTATCGTAATATACTTTTGATTGCGAATTATGCAACTTCTTTTTTGATAGAATATCAGAATTTTATTTTCTCAAAAATAAAAGACAGAATT
>JAOZMT010000014.1:0-4920 GCA_029934175.1 Victivallales bacterium
TGGATAAATTGTCAAAATTAATACCTGGATTACAAAAAGGAATTGATGGCATAAATAATTTTTGGTTTGGTGGAATACAAGATACAAAAAATGGTATAACTCCAGTTTTTGTTCCTAACTTGATTGATAGCAAAGAAAAAGTTTTAGATATTCCAATAATAAATAAAATTGTAAATCAAGAACTACACAATTTAGAAGATTTAGAACCAAAGCAAGTTATTGTTTATTATATTGATCTTATGGATTATGATGAAATAAAACAGTTTATTAGAGATAATAATCAAACAATGATTAAAGTTGAACTCAAAGATTTAAAAAATTTATTACATGATGTTATAATTGAAGATATTGTTGATTGTTCATTAGAGCAAATAAAAACCGATGATTTATTATCTCAAGATAAATATCAAGTCCAAATAAATAAATTTATAAGTGATAGATTAACTCAAAAAATAAATGAATATAATGATAAACATGATTTGCAAACAAGAATGAATAATAAAAACTTTCAACCTATTGAAATAAGTGAAGCAGGATTAGAATTAATTGAAATGATTGCTCTTGATTGCACAAATAAAAAGAGAGAATGGCATAGTGATGAAGAGATTAAAATTGATAAAAATGGTTTTATTAATAAAAAAACAAAAGAATTTTGGGACGGAGCTATTAGAAGTGTAGAAAAACCATTAAGATTGAAAATAAGAAATATTTCTGGTGATGAAACAATAAAAGAATTATACTAAAATATTAAAATAAGGAGAAAATTATGTTATCGAAAACAAGTTTAAAATTTTTAGAGGAGTTGTTGCAAACATCTGGACCATCAGGTTATGAAATTGAAACAGCAAAGGTGTATCGTGAATATCTTGCACAGTTCGCAGATAGTGTTGAAACTGATGTTATGGGTAATACTTTAGGTGTATTGAATAAAGATGCTAAGTTAAAAGTAATGTTAGCTGGGCATTATGATGAAATAGGTTTTCAAACAGTTTTTATTTCAGATGAAGGTTTGATTTATATTCGTCCTGTAGGTGGAATAAATAAATTAACTGTCCCAGGCACTGAAGTTAATGTTTTAACAGAAAAAGGAAAAGTCCCTGGAGTTATCGGAAGTAAACCTATTCATTTGTTAGAACCAAAAGAACGAGATAATGCAGTTGAAATAAAAAATACTTGGGTTGATATTGGAGCTGAGAATAAAAAAGAAGCACAAAAATTAGTTGAGATTGGTGATTTTATTGCAGTTAGAAGTAATTATGAGAAATTAGGAAAAAATAGAATTAAGTCTAAAGGAATGGATGATAAAATTGGTGCTTTTGTTGTAGCAGAAACTTTAAAAGAATTAAGTAAACGCAAATTAAAAGTTGCGGTTTATGCAGTTGGAACAGTTCAAGAAGAATTAGGTTTAAGAGGTGCAACAACAAGTGCATTCGGAATTAGTCCAGATGTTGGATTTGCTGTTGATGTAACTTTTTCAACTGATAATCCAGGAGTTTCAAAAACTTTAATGGGTGATGTTACGCTTGGAAAAGGTGCAGTTATTTGTAAAAATGCAGATAATAATATTGTGTTAGGTAAAAAAATACGCAAAGTAGCAAAAAGTAAAAAAATAAATGTTCAAGAATCTGCAAGCCATCGTGCAAGTGGTGGGACGGATACTTGCGTTATGCAATTAACAAGAGCTGGTGTTGCAACTGCTTTAGTTAGTATTCCAAATAGATATATGCATACACCAGTTGAAATGTGTGATTTGCGTGATGTTGAAGATGCAATTAAACTCTTAACTGAAACTATTGCACAGTTCGCAGAAGATGAATCATTTATTCCTGGAATTGATTAATAGTGGCGTATATTTTAGGAATAGAATCAAGTTGCGATGAAACAGCTGCATCGGTAGTTGTTGATGGCAGTGAAGTATTAAGCAATGTTGTTGCTTCACAAATTGATAAGCATGCTCCACATGGTGGAGTTGTTCCAGAACTTGCAGCAAGAGAGCATTTAAAGGCTATCGAATGTGTTGTGAAATCTGCACTTGAAAATGCTAATGTGTCATTAAAAGACATATCTGCAATTTCAGTTACTAATGGACCAGGGTTAATGCCTGCTTTGTTG
Source organism: Victivallales bacterium (assembly GCA_029934175.1). GTDB lineage: Bacteria > Verrucomicrobiota > Lentisphaeria > Victivallales > JAUVCU01 > JAOZMT01. Next base: position 2,113 of record JAOZMT010000014.1, read on the forward strand.
GTTGGGGTAAATTTTGCAAAGGCTTTAGCGTTTGCAAATGATATTCCTTTCATAGGAGCAAATCATTTTTTAGCTCATATTTATGGAGCTTTTTTAGATGGGAAAAAAACTCATTTATCAGAACCAATATATCCAATGTTAGCTTTAGTTGTATCTGGTGGACATTCTTCATTGCTTCTAATTTCAGATGATGGAAAGGCAAGAATAATAGGTTATTCAATAGATGATGCAGCTGGAGAGGCTTTTGATAAAGGAGCTAAATTATTAGGACTTGGTTATCCAGGAGGACCAATAATTGAAAAAACAGGGCAGGGTGGAAATATATCAAAATATGACTTTCCTCGTTCTTTGACTGGTAAATCAGGAAAAAAAGTAACTGAAGAAAATAAATTTAACTTTAGTTTTAGTGGTTTAAAAACATCATTATTGTATCATACAAAAAAGCTTCAAAAAGAAAATATTTTAGAAGATGAATTGGTTGATACAGTTGCATCTTATCAAGAGGCAATAGTTGATGTATTAACAATTAAAACAAAATCAGCTTATGAAAAATTCAATGCAAAAAGTGTTGTTTTATGTGGCGGAGTTGCGTGTAATGGTGTTCTTCGTGAAAGATTTATGCAAACTTTTGATAAAGATAAATTATTTATAGCTCCCAAAAAATATTGCACAGATAATGCTGCAATGGTTGCAGGCATAGGATATCATCTTTTCAAACAAGAAAAATTTGATGTCAAAGAAGTAGATGCCTATGCACGCTTACCATTAATAACAGAAGTGCCTTTTATACTTTAACAATCCCATCTTCTAGCATAACAATTCTATCTGCGAGTTGTGCAATTTTAACATCATGAGTTACCATAATAATAACATCTACTTGTTTATTTTCGTGCAACTTGATAAAAATATCTAATATATCTTTTCCAGTTTTAGAATCCAAATTACCAGTAGGTTCATCAGCTAATAATATTTTAGGAGAATTTATAAGGCTTCTTGCAATAGCAGCTCTTTGTTGTTCGCCTCCAGATAATTCTGTTGGTTTATGTTTGATCCTATGACTTAAACCTACTTGTTCTATTAATTCTATTGCCTTTTTATTTGCATCTTGCTTTTTTGAACCTTTTAACATTGCAGGTAAAGTTACATTTTCTAATACTGTCAATTCAGGAAATAATTGATATGACTGAAATATAAATCCAATCTTCTCATTTCTGAATTTTGTTAACTTTCTGTTTGAAAATGTTGAAAGAGGGGTATCTTCATATATAATACTTCCTTTCTCAGACTTTTCTAAAGTCCCAATAATATTCATTAATGTTGTTTTTCCACTTCCAGATGCTCCTAATAATGCAATCCACTCACCTTTATTTATAGACATATTAATACCTTTTAAAACAGGAATATCTGCTTTATCAAGTTTGTAAGTCTTTTCGATTTCTTTTATTTCTAATATTTTATTCATATCTCAACGCCTTTACTGGGTCCAGGTTTGCTGCACGAATCGCAGGTATAATACCACCTATTGTGCATAAAACAATTGAAACTCCCATTATTATAATTAAATCACTTGTAATGATTTCTGCAGGCAATTCACTAAAATGATAAAATTCTTTTGGGAATAATTCCATTCCAGTTAACTTTCTCATTGCCATTAGAAAATCATTCCGAAAATATACAGCCAACTGTCCGAAAATACAACCACCAACTGTTCCAATAACTCCAACAAGTAGCCCTTGTATTAAAAATATCCTAAGAATCGTTCCAGATGTTGCTCCTAACGATTTCAGCATACCTATTTCACGAGTTTTTTGAATAACAACTGTTATGAGAGTATTTGTAATACTAAAAGCTGCAACTAAAACAACAAAAATTAAGATGAAAAACATCATTGTTTTTTCTACACCTATAACATCAAGAAGATTTCCATTTAAATCTTTCCAAGAATAAAAACGATAATATGGAGAATCTTGTTTAAGTTTATTTAAAGTTTTATCAATTTCAAAAGGTTTATCAACCCATCCATAAATGATATTAGCACTTCCCCAAGGCAGTTCTAGCATTTCACTTGCATCATCAATATTTATAAACATCATTTCATTATCAAAAGAATATTTATCAAATTTGAAAATCCCAGATATTTTAAATTCATCAGGCAAGTATATTTTATTTGTTTGAGTTGGATTATAAGAACCATCTTTTTGCACATTAACCATTTTTGCAAGTTTTCTTGATGTGTGAATAAGAACTTTATCTCCAATAAAAAGATGTTTTTTTTGTGCTAAAGTGCTTCCAATTAAAACTTCTCCAGATTTCAAAGAATACTTTCCTTCTATAATCTTACTTTCCAAATCCATAGGGACTTTAACATCAGGGTCAATACCCAATATACCTTTTGGTGCGAAATCTTCGCCTTTTTGAAAAATAATAGGACTTGATATCACAGGCATTGCCTTAAGTGTTTTGTCTGTTGCTTTAAGCTTTTTTATAACTTGATATGGATTGTTTATATACCTTTGGGTGGAACTATAAACATTAAGATGTGCTGTAGTTTCCAGCATTTTATCTTTCAACATATTAGAAAACCCTGTCATAACTGCAATTACAACAATTAGGACACCAACTCCAAGAATAACCCCCATTATTGAAATATAGGTTATTACGGATACAGCATTTCGTTTTGGTTTAAGATAACGATATGCTAAAAATAATTCTGTTTTTAAATTCATATTTTCCTTTTTTTTGACTCACGACCTTTTTGACTCACGACCTTTCTTGACTCACGACCTTTTGACTCACGACCTTTTTGAC
>JAOZMT010000014.1:5020-16069 GCA_029934175.1 Victivallales bacterium
TTTTGACTCACGACCTTTCTTGACTCACGACCTTTTGACTCACGACCTTTTTGACTCACGACCTTTCTTGACTCACGACCTTTCTTGACTCACGACCTTTCTTTTGCGTCGTGCGTCGTTTTGTCATTGCGTCAAAAAAATTTCTTAAATTTGCCTTATTCCTCTGCAATTTGGGTATGCTGAGCATCCCCAAAATGCACCTCTTTGCGAATTACGCTTTCTCATTATTTGCTGACATTCAGGACATTTCGGAACATTCGGGTCTTCTGCTATTTGTGCATCAAGAACTTCACTTCGCTTTTGATACATCTTTTCACGAAACCCACCTTCTTCCATAAATATTTCGCCTTGCCGCCTTATTTGTACAGCTAGCATTTTCATTGTTCTTTGTATCAAAAGAATCATAACATTTGCAACATAAGTAGCATCTTGATGCTGAAACCAAGGAGCAAATCTATTTTTTTCATTATGATAAAATTTCCAATAATCATATAACTGATCATCGCTACTATGAAATTCAGATAACATCAATGCCAAAAAATTTTTACTGTTTTTATCTTTATTTGACCAAGGAATAACACCTCTTTCTGCAAGGAAAATTTCATAATCTCCTAATAATTCTGCAAGACTTGCTCTAGCAACATCTGTCAATTTTATTTCAGTTTCTTTTGATGTTGCAGATCGTTCAGAACCTTCTATTATATTTTGTCTCCCAGAACGAGCTGCTCCAATCATTTGACCTGCCGTTTTACCAAGAGAATCCTCTTGCCACGGAATAAATCTTTTACAAAAAGATATAGTTTCCAAGTGAATCATTGTCGCAAATGTAAAACTATGCAACTTCCTATAACCACCATGTTTATCAAATAATTCCATGGACGATTTCCTGCTTTATATCATAAATGATTGTATCTGAACTAAAATCTTGTTCATTTGGCCATTGTATCCCGTATTTTGTAGGAGAAACACGGTCAAAATATGACTTGTCTTTCAACTCTTTAAATGCACTACCTCTTAAATATGGTTTTACATCAAAAATACCAGAAAAACCATCTTTAGTCAAAATTTTGATTTTATAATCATCACATGGAATCGCATTTAAAATAGCTTTCATTATTTTTTTTAATAATTTCAAATAACTTTAAATAATTTCAAACAAATATAAAAAATTGGAGCATTTAGAAGTAAACTATCTATTACATCAAGCACGCCACCCATTCCAGGGATTATATTACCTGAATCTTTGATTTTAACTATTCGCTTAAATGATGATTCTACTAAATCTCCATAAAATCCACCTATGAATAATACAAAACCTGCACAAATCGCAACTATTGAAGTAAATCCTAAATTTAAATATTTTGCTAAAAAGAAACTAACTGTCATACTTAATATTGCGCCTCCTATTGTTCCCTGCCAAGACTTTTTAGGACTTATGTTTGGAACGATTGGAATATTATGACCTTTTGTTATTTTATTTGATATTGTTCCTGTTACATAAGCTCCAATATCTCCAGACTTTGTTACTAATATTAAAAATAAAACTAAATATCTGCCTTGATATGTTGTCCCTTCTTTAAACATATAAATCATAACAAGAAAATTTAAAGGAATTGCGATTAGTGCAACTGTTGCAGTTGTGTTTAAAATCCTTTCAAGGAAAATTTCTTTTTGCTTTGAAAATAATAAAGATGTCCAAGAAAAAATTGATAATATCGCAATTGCACATAACGCAATATCATAAGGCATTTGCCATAATGAAAATGCTACAATTGCTACTCCTGTAAAAGCTGCTGGAGATGAATAATTATCTCTTCCTGTCTCTTTTAATATTCTACAAAGTTCTTTTATTCCTCCATAGACTAATAAAATTGCGAAGAGGGCAAAAATTAAAAATCCACCTTTTGACTCCCACAAAATAGAAGTCAAAAGACATGATATTAAAACAATAGAACTAAATAATCTAAAAATAAACATTATTCCTCAGTAGTTTCAATCTCTTCTACAATTTTTTCTTCTACTGGAGCTAGTTTTTCTTTAACTCCTTTTAAAATTTTAGCTTCAATATCAGGATTTGCTTTAAGATAAGCCTTTGTTCCTTCTCTACCTTGTGCAAGTTGTTCGCCTTCGAATGAGAACCAAGAACCGCGTTTTGCCACAACTTCTAAATCAGTAGCAACATCTAAAATTGTTCCAGAGCGTGAAATTCCTTCATTATAAACAATATCAAATTCTGCTTGTTTAAATGGAGGAGCTAATTTATTTTTTATAACTTTGACTCTTGTTCTATTTCCTGTAACCTCTCCAGCAGCATCTTTTATAACAGCTGTTTTACGAATGTCCATTCTAATAGAACTATAAAATTTCAGAGCATTTCCACCTGTTGTAGTTTCAGGATTTCCAAACATAACACCAATTTTCATTCTTATTTGATTTGTGAAAATAACACATGTTTTACTTCTACTAATAGCACCTGTAATTTTACGCAGGGCTTGAGACATTAAACGAGCTTGTAATCCCATGTGAGAATCTCCCATATTACCTTCAAGCTCAGCACGAGGGGTTAATGCAGCAACCGAGTCAATAACAATAACATCTACGGCATTACTATTAATCAATGTTTCTGTTATACTTAGAGCATCTTCTCCACAATCTGGTTGCGATATAAGCAAATTATTAATATCAACACCAATTTTTTTTGCATAACTAGGATCAACCGCATGTTCTGTATCTACAATAGCTGCAGTTCCACCAGCTTTCTGTGCATTTGCAATAACATGTAAGCATAAAGTCGTTTTACCCGATGATTCAGGTCCATAAATCTCAACAATTCTTCCACGAGGCACTCCGCCTATTCCAAGTGCAATATCAAGTGATAATGCTCCAGTGCTAATTGTTGGAATCTCAATGCTTGCATTATCTCCTAATTTCATAATAGCTCCTTCTCCGAACCCTTTTTTTATTTGACTTAGTGCTATACTTAGATTTTGTGATTTATCATCCTTTGGTGCTTTAGCCATACTTTTCTCCTTTTTTGTTAATTTAACTATAAAAACTATCTAATAAATATTACATAGTTTTGCGAATTTACAAACTTTTTTAAAAAAAAGATTGTATTATATTTTTTTTAGTATTAAAAATTTGATATTCTTAGTTCTGAAATGTCCCATTTTTTCTTTACAATTTCAACTAGCTGATATTTATATTGACAATTAGTTGCTTCAATTTCTCTTAAATATTTCTTAGAAGCTCGTTTTATTCGATTTATTTGCTCATAAGACAATCCATCTATAGGGCGTGAATATTTATTATCAGTTCTTGTTTTTACCTCTACAAAATATAAAATCTTGCCATTTATGCAGATGAAGTCAATTTCACCTTCTTTACACCTAAAATTATTAAATAATATATGACATCCTTTTTTTTTGAAAAATTCTCTAGCTTTCTTTTCACCCCAGTTTCCAAATCTTATATGATGAGGCTTGCGTTTTAAAAACTTTATCATTCACTAGATGTTTTATTAGATGTAATATGTAAGACTAGAACAAAAATAATCAAAATTGTAGCAATCCATAAAGGGAAATATTCTATTTGCGAACTGTGCAATAAAGATGCGTCTGCATCGGTTAATTCTTTAAATTTGTAAACGGTGTCATATAACCAATTAGAAATATATTTGTTTAGTGGAATAGCTAAGAACATTCCTAATAAAACCCAAATAGAATATATTTTTCCTGTCGCTAACGATAAAAGTGTGTTAAATGGAAAATGTCCACAAATAGCTAATCCTATTCCTGCAAAAATCCCTCCTATAATAACGCCCCAGAAATTTGCTGGCATACAATGCTCATTGATAATTCCCAGCGGATAAATAAAATAAAAAATAACCATTCCAACTGCAATAGAAAATAAAAAAGTTGTGAAGAATGATTTATCTGTTAGTTTAATCGCTTTGATAATAGAAGCTCTCAAAAAGAATTCTGAGTGAACTAAGATAAAACCAAATAATCCACCTAAAACTAGAGCAAAAGCTATTTTCCATATTCCAGTTAATTGTAAAGGTTCCATTATTCGCCACCTCCTTTATTAAATAATACACAAATTATTATAGCAACTGCAAATGTTGTTAAGATAAAAATAAAAGACCCCACCGATAATTGCATTGCACCAAACCAATGCCCTAGAAAAGAATCGCCAGCAAGTTGTAATCCTGTCATAACTAGAACTCCACCGATAATTCCTTGCACTGGTGTTATACCAATTGATGCAATAAAACCTTTAGACTTTCGCTCTTCTGGGAAAAAATTAAAATCCCACTTTCCCATAAAAATAGCTGTTATTAGTCCGCCAATAAAAATTCCGATTAAAAAAGCTATTTGCCAGTTAAAATCGAGTTGATTAATTTGTTGTTCTTTTATGCTTTCTTCAAGATAACCAAGTAAAACTAAATATGTGTTACTTAATCCCAAAGGAGAGTCTAAAATAAATAGCGATAATAACATAAAAAGTGCTATAACCAATCCTGTTGTCCAAATACTCCATTTTTTTGTTAAAATAGACATTATTTCTCCTATTATAATTTGAAAATTCAATTTAAAGTAGTAACTTAACATCATTTTACTATTAATACAACTTATAAAGAGACAAATTTATGAATTATCCTAAAACATTAATCGAAATTATCGATTTTTTTAAATATTTTCCAGGAGTCGGTGGAAAGTCGGCGGAAAGAATGTGTCTAAGTCTCTTGAAATGGGATAAAAATAAAGTTGCACACTTCGCAACTTTATTAGAAAATTTACATTCAAAAGTATCATTTTGCGATGTGTGCGGAAATATTTCAGAAATTGGCGAATTGTGCTATATTTGTAAAAAAGTTAATCGTAATGTTAAAACTCTTTGTATTGTAGAAGAATTTACTCAAATTTCAAGTATTGAAGGCACTGCATTGTATAAGGGATTGTATCATGTGCTAGGTGGAAAATTGTCACCGCTAAATGATATTAATCCTAGAGATTTAAATATTGATAAATTAATAAAAAGAATTGAAGAGAATGATATTCAAGAAATAATTTTTGCTTTAAGTCCTGATATAGAGGGACAGTCAACAGTTATTTATATTTCTGATTTGTTAAAATCTAAAAACATAAAAATCACCAAATTAGCACAGGGTATTCCTGCTGGCGCAGATATTTCTTTTGCGGATAGTGCAACTATTGCTGCTGCTATTAATGGCAGAATTGATTGTTAATTAAGGAGTATAAATGGAAAAAGAAGATAAGTTTTTACAGGAATTAGGAGCTGATTTTAAAAGCGTTGCTTATGATATTAAAAGTATGTCATCAAAAATTCAAGGTATCTTTTCAAGTCAACCAACTAAGGAGACTGAAAAAGAAGATAGTCCTGTTTTACCAATAAAGACTGGAAAAAAAGTTGATGAGAATGATATTTTTCACAATGTGCATTTGTTAGACGATGATAAAAATGAAGAGGATTATAATAAATTGCGAAACGCTTTTATTGCTCGAAGAAATATTCGTGCTGATAGAGTTGAAAAACGACGAGAAAAACGCGATAAAGACTCTCAAGACAAAGAATTATTGGAAAAAGTAGAGGATACACAACAATCGCATAAAGATATTATAAACGAGGCAATTGATGGTCTTAATGAAGAAAATCTTATAGAAAATGAAATTGAAGAGGTTGAGGTTGTAGAAGAAGTTAAGGCGTATCAGCTTGAACGAGATTATCAAATACCAAGTTCCGATTTCATTAAAGAGGTAGATGAAGTAATAGATGTTGATAGTGAAGATATACCAAAACGCATAAAAACTTTACAAGATGTATTGGATTCATTTGCGATTGATGCAGAAGTTTTAGATGCAACCGTTGGACCTCGTGTAACACTTTTTAAGGTAAACCCAGCAAAAGGTATTAAAGTTGAAGACATAACACGCATAGGACAAAATATTGCGATGGAAATGCAAGCGATTAGTCTAAGAATAATGGCTCCTGTCCCAGGGAAAAGTTATGTTGGTATCGAAGTTCCAAATAAAAAATCTGCAAATATTGGGCTAAAACCTTTTATTGACGGAGATGTTTGGCAAGAAGATTTTGATATTCCTTTAATATTGGGAAAAAATATAGCTGGAAATAATATTGTTATGGATTTAGCAAAAGCACCACATTTGCTAATAGCTGGAGCTACTGGTAGTGGTAAATCTGTTTGCTTAAATGCTATGGTTTTATCTTTAGTTTATAAATTTACACCTGAAAAATTGAGATTGATATTGGTTGACCCAAAGGTTGTAGAATTTAATCTTTATAATGATTTACCTCACTTGGTGGTTCCAGTGGTTACAGATGTTGCAAAAGTGCCAATGACACTCCGTTGGGCTGTTAATGAAATGGAATATCGTTATAAAGTGTTAGCTAAAGCGAGAGTTAGAAATTTGAAAGATTTTAATAATCGTGAACAGTCAGAGGTTGAAATTTGTGATGACGACGGCAAAGTTATTCCAGATGAATTTCCACATATAGTGATTATAATTGATGAATTAGCAGATTTAATGATGGTTGCACAGGCTGATGTAGAGTGTTATTTAGCACGATTAGCACAAAAATCTCGAGCTGTTGGGATTCATACAATTATTGCAACACAAAGACCAAGTGTAAATGTTCTTACTGGTGTTATTAAGGCAAATTATCCAACTAGAATATCTTTTAAAGTGCCTTCTTTGTTTGATTCGAGAACAATTTTAGATGCGAAGGGTGCAGAAACTTTATTAGGGCAGGGGGATATGTTTTATAAATCAGCCACAAATTTCCAATTACAACGAATACAAGGTCCGTATATCTCAGAATCAGAGATTGAAAATATTGTTGAAGCTTCAGCATCGCAAGCTGCACAAAAATTTAATATGGATATTTTTGTTGAGAAAGAAGAAAATGGAGATGAGATGGATATTTCGGATACAGATTTAGAGGGACAAGATTTAGTTGCATTGTCGATTGAAATTATTCAAAGAGATAGAAAAGCTTCGACAAGTTATTTGCAACGCAGATTAAAAATAGGTTATAACAAGGCTGCTGGAATAATGGATGAATTGGAAGAGCGAGGTATAATTGGTCCACAAATAGGCTCAAGCCCAAGGGAGATTTTTTAAATGGCACTATCAAAAGATTATAATGGTTTAATAAGGAAAATGAAAAGTAATATTGACATTAGTCAATATAACGCTTTGAAATCTGTAAATAAAATTGCTCTATTGTTATATTTTAACACTGGCGGAATGTTGTCGCAAAAAGTGGAAAATGCAAAATGGGGTTCTAAGATTTTAAAACAATTGTCAAGCGATATTCAAATTGCATATCCAGGAATTAGAGGGTTTGCGTATAGATCTCAAATGAAAATGATACAATTCTATGAAATTTATAAAGACCTTCCAGAATGTCAAATTTTAATTGGTGAAAATTTCTCATTACAAAATCTTGATTTAAATCTTTTAAATCAAGAAAACTCAATTGTGCAGTTGCCAACTGCACAATTGGAAAAACACGATAAGTCTTTGAATATTAATGATAAACAAATTGGGCAGTTGCCAACTGCCCAATTGGAAAGAGATGAAAATTCAATTGGACAGTTGCCAACTGTCCAATTAGAAAACTCAATTGTGCCGTTATCAACGGCACAACTGGAAAAAATGGATAAGTCTTTGAATATCAATGATAAACAAATTGTGCAGTTGTCAACTGCCCAATTGGAAAGCAATTATTTTATTGAATTATTTTTATCTATTGGTTTTACTCAGCATTTATTATTGATTCAAAAATGCAAAGATTTAAAAGAGCGGATTTTTTATATGTCAAAATCAGCTCAAAACCAATGGACAGTTGCTTTGCTTGAATATCATATAAAATCAAACTTATATGATGAAAAAGGCAAGTTTGAACATAATTTTGATATTACTTTACCTATTGAAATGAAAGCTCATGCCTTACAAGCTTTTAAAGATGAATATTTATTAGACTATTTAAATGTTAATGAAGATGATGAAGAGAGCGTTTTTGAGAATGCTATTGTAAATAATATAAAACAATTTATGATGTCTTTAGGAAATGAATATTCTTTTATGGGTAATCAATATAGGCTTGTAGTTGATGATAGTGAGTTTTTTGTTGATTTATTATTTTACAATAGAAATTTACAAGCTTTAGTTGCAATTGAATTAAAAACAAAAAAGTTTAAGCCTGAATATGCTGGGAAAATGAATTTTTATTTACGAGCATTAGATAAATTAGTAAAACTGCCACACGAAAATCCTTCAATTGGAATTATTCTTTGTCGTGAAAAATCAAAAACTATTGTTGAATTTGCTTTTCATGATGTAAATAAACCTATGGGAGTTGCAACTTATGATTTATCAACTAAACTTCCAGAAAAATATAAAAATCATCTTCCAGACCCAGAGGATTTAAAACAATTATTTGATGAGGGCGTTTCATAAATGCCATTATTAAACCAAATTAATAAACTTGAACTCTTAGATGAGATTAATATTGATGGCTTTGATGTTGTTGTAAAACGACATAAAAGAAATCCAATATCATCTGGTGTTTTATATGAATTTTTTGAAGATAATAAACTATCAGAAAACTCTATGTTATTTTTAGCGAACTATGCAAATACTCCTAGTCGAATTTTAGTAGAAATGGTGCAAAGTATAACCTTTGAAGAAGTATTGAAGTCTATAGCATTACATCCTAGAACGCCGCAGGAATCTTTAGTCTTATTGGCTCAAAATCCATCGGTTGAAGTTAAAAGATATTTGGCTTCATCAAAACAAATTACACCGAAAACTGTTGATGGATTATTAGAATCAAATGATTTTTTAATAGATTGTATTTTAGCAGAAAATCCAGAATTATATCCACGATTACAAGTAGATTTAGCCAATAGAGACAATTCCACAATGCGTGTTGCTTTGTTGCAAAGAAAAAATTTAAATCATGAAGCATTAGAAATATGTATGAAAGCATCGGATCATTGGACAGCTATTGCTTTGGCTTTTTCAAAAAACATTGATGAAGATATTATTCTTGAAATAGCTGATTTGGATATTTTAAGTCAGCAGGCATTACTTGTCCAACGAGATGATTTATCTGATAAAGTTCTAGAGTCTTTGACATTTAGCAAGCATAAAGAAATTGCACAAGTCGCAATTTCTAAAAAAGAGCTTGATTCTGATGAGTTTTTAGGTTGGGTTGAGAATGATAATTCTGAAATAAGAAAAATAATTGCAACTAAAGATAATATTCCTAAATTTATAGAAACTATTTTAGCAAAAGATATTGATGCTGATGTTCTTGAAAAATTAGCACAAAATGAAAATATTAATGAAAGAACAGCAATGTATTTAATTCAAAATGATACTTCAAATTCAAAACTTGCAATTGCCTTAGCAACAAATAAAACTATTTCTGAAAATATAATTAAAGCTTTAGCATTATTAGAAAATAAAGTTGTATCAAAATTACTTGCATTAAGAGATGATTTAAAAGAAGAGCATTTGGATATTATGATAAATAAAAACTACTCCGCTGAAGTGATTTTTCAATTAGCTTTAAATAACTATTTTTACAATAAAATACATCCAATGATATGCAAATATATGATTTCGCACAAGTCGCCAACTATTCGAGCTTTTGCTGCACATTCTACTTATTTGACAAATGATTTTATTGCAGTATTATTTGCGGACTGTGCAGATATTGTCCGAAAAACATTGGCGGAGAATATTACAAATATAAAATATTTAGAAAATTTAACAAGCGACAATAACGAAGAAATTGCACAAATCGCAAATACTCGTTATCAGAAACTAAAAAAAGATTTGGAAACGGAAGAAAAACGCAAGGAATTACAAAAAGTCCAATCCAAACCAGAACCCAAAAAAGAAAAAAAAACAATAATAAATAAAATATTTAGATCATTTAAAGGAGGCAAATAATGGCTAAGAAAAATTTAAAACTCGACTTCCTAGACATCGTCATGGGAGCAGATGCAGATGTAATTAAAAAGGCTTATGAAGCAAAAATTCAAATTGATGAGCTTTTAAAAGAGCGAGAAGAAGCTTACAGAAAAATTGCAGAATTAGAAGAGCAAATTGATGGAGTAGCAGGAATTGCAGGTGAATTTATATTCCCTCAACAACCACTTAAAGTCGCTGGTATAAGTAAACCTATTCCAGCTGCTAGAACTTTTGCTAAAGGAAAGAAAATTGTCCAAAAAGAAGAACCTGAAACTGATGAGAATGATTTATTTGATGATTCATTTAATTCACAAGAACATAATGAAGAAGAGGTCATTGAAACCGTAAATGAAACGGATGAAAATGTGGTAAAAATGGAATCTCCAACTTTATCTTCAATCTCAAACAATAGCTTTGATTTATAAAAAATAATATGACATCTTTGGACAAAATAAAAATAAACGACTTGCTACTTAAGCGTGAGGTCGAATTTTCAAAAGTTTATGAGTGCGAACAACGCATTAATAAGATTTTAGAGAGTTCGTATCCATTTACTTTGCCGTTTACAATTCCATCGATGCAAAAGACAAAGTTGAAAAGAGCTACAAGAAAAATCAAAAGCAAGCCAATACGACAACTCAAAAAAGAGGTCGAGAATTGTTATATAATCACTTATAATGATAAAGATATAGAAAAAGTGGAAATACAGCGAGATATAAAATTAATACGGAAAATGTTAATATTAGAAATTCCACATTTTAAAATCATAAAAATAGAAACTTGTTATATAGATCCTCAAGGGCAACGAAATATAATAGAGCAAATACTTTAAAGAAAAGTGAGGGCATCGTATCGGTGTATAATTCTTCGATACTGAAAATAATATATTTCTTGTTAGGAATACATTTTTAAACGGCGTTGTTTTTAACCTAACAATTGTTTTGACAGGATAACAGGATTTTCAAGATGGACAGGATTATTTTGAAAATTTGGGCTAGTTTCATATTATGCATAAAAC
>JAOZMT010000247.1 GCA_029934175.1 Victivallales bacterium
GTATCTAAGCATTGTGCCGGCGAGACGCGCGGCGCTCCCAGCTTATAAAATCCAAACTGCATAACTCGCAAATAATCTACTCCTCTTTGTGCATTAACGGAGCGCCAACCGTCTCGGTGGCAGGATGTTAATATACTGGGAGAGGTAGATTATTTTAGTCTTTTAATCCTAAACAAAATAATGTGCATATCCTAGTATCTAAGCATTGTGCCGGCGAGACGCGCGGCGCTCCCAGCTTATGAAATCCAAACTGCATAACTCGCAAATAATCTACTCCTCTTTGTGCATTAACGGAGCGCCAACCGTCTCGGTGGCAGGATGTTAATATACTGGGAGAGGTAGATTATTTTAGTCTTTTAATCCTAAACAAAATAATGTGCATATCCTAGTATCTAAGCATTGTGCCGGCGAGACGCGCGGCGCTCCCAGCTTATGAAATCCAAACTGCATAACTCGCAAATAATCTACTCTTTTTTTATAACAGATATTATTTATTAAATATCAAAAACTTCATTATTTTTAATTAATTTGACATTATCAAACTCTTTAACAAATTCATCAGCATTTAAAGTGTGAATTGGAATTAAAGTTTTTGGTTTAATTGCTTCTGCTAATCTAAGTAAATCTTTTTTATATGCATGTCCACTTGTGTGAATTTCTTTTATTTCAAGATTATATTTGCTCGCGAACTCCGCGAAATAATCATTGCGTTCTAAATATCCACTCCACATTGAATAAATATAATTTGCATTTTCTAAGTCAGAGCTTTTTAAAATTTCATCGGCTATTCTACTCATCTCATATTGCGATAATCGAAGAATGATATTTTCTTTATCTTTAACTATTTCTTCTTTTGAAATTTTAGCACTCTTGTATTTGTATAAAGTTTGTACTCCAATAGATTTTACAATTTTATCAGCATGAGAAAAACTATAAAAAACTTTTAAATGTTTGTCATTTGTAAATGGAGGCAACTTAGATGTTGGATTTGCTTTTTTTAATTCAGTAAGTAAATGATATTGATACAAATCCACCACCAAAGTTTTATTACATTTTTTTGCCGCACGATAAAAAGATATTAAGCGATCAATATTGCTTCCTGCGGATTGTGTGAAAGTTATATTGTTTTGTTCTTTACAAATACTAATAAATTCTTCTTCAACATCATGTTCTGTTTCAAAACCAATATTATGTATGCCCCCTAAAGTTGTTCCTTCTAACAATAAACAATCTAAATTTTTAAGCTTTTCATCAGTTAATAATTTTTCAAAAGTAATAGATTTTCTGCCATGAGCACGCAAATCACCAGAATAAAATATTTTTTCTCCATTAGCTTCAATTAAAAAAGCAGTTGAGCCATAAGCAGAATGATCAATTAAATATGGAGTTATTTTAAAATCTCCAATATTAAAAGGTTTCCAATATTCAAATAATTTAGAATGTTCTAAAACATTCAGCAGTTTCATATCATCTTTATAAAAAATATTCCCAATTTCAATTCCAACTTTTATATCTCTGTTTATATAAATTGGAATATCTTTATGTATATAATCCATTAAGCCTGAATGGTCCAAGTGTGCATGTGATAAAAGAACAGCAGCAACACTAGGTTTTGCATCAGAATAAAGACCTTTTACATCAGGCAATACTCCATTTTTTATCGTAGGTTTTTTAATAAAAGCAGAATTGATCTCTTTTCCACTATTATCCATTAACGGAGTTCCTAAATCAAAAATAATTCTTCTTTCTTTGTGGCTTATTTCAATACATGAACCTCCAATTGTATCACTTCCTCTGTAAATTTTAATTTGCATTATGTACTCCTTTTTTAACCTGTATTATTTAAAGATTTTTGTTCCAGAATCTGTTATGGGATATATCTAATGTATTACTGCTTTGGTATATATTCAAGTGATTCTTGATTTATATGCAATAAACCTATGGTCTAATAAGTCAAGTCTTAGTTTTTGCTTTGATAATTTGCTTGATGGGCAATAAAATCAAATAAGATATACCTAAAATAAAAATAATTGTTGCCCCAGCTGGAAAGTCTAAATGATAACTTGCAATTAATCCTAGAATTGTGAAAACTATACATAGTATTGTTGATAATAACATCGTTTTCCATAATTTATTCATAAATTCTCCAGCAATTGTTGCTGGTAATGTTAACATTGCTATAACCATTATTATACCAACTATTCTAATTAAAAAAACTATTGAAACAGATACTATTATTAAAAGCAAAAAGTGATAAAGATTTGTGTTTACTCCACGCAGCATTGCAAATTCTGAGTCAAAACATACTGCAAGTATTTTATTGTAAAATAAAGATACTATCGTTAAAACAACAATATTTACTATTATTAAGGCAGTTATATCGCTTTCTGATATCATTAAAATTTCTCCAAATAAATAACTATCTATAGAATGGTATCCATTAGTTTGCGACATAAATAAAATACCAATTGACATACCTATAACCCATACTGAACTTATAATAGAATCTTCTCGCTGATTTGCATATATACTTACATATCCTATGACTAAAGCTGATATAATTGCTGCACAAATCGCACCTAATATTGGATCAAACCAAGTAATTCCATAGTTATTTTGAAAAAATAATGATGCTCCTATACCACCTAAAATACAATGAGCAATTGCTCCAGTAATGTTAGATATTCGTTTTACCACAACAACCGAGCCAAGTATGCCAAATACTATACTTGCTAATAAACTTGCGATTAATGCAGTTTGATAAAATCCTATTGTAAAAATTTCCATTATTAAATATGACTGCAATGATCGTGTGCTTTGCAACTCCCATGTTGAACAATATTATAATTTTGTGTGTTATAAACGCTATCTATAAAATCATTTTTAAAGTGCTCTGTAGAATGAATATGAACATTGCGATTTATGCAAATTACTTTTTCTACAATATTCATAACAAATCGAAGATCATGTGATACTGAAACAATCGTCATTGAGCCTGCAAGTTTTTTTAAAAGATTGTAAAATTTATCTTCAAGAGCAGGATCTATGTTTGCAGTCGGCTCATCTAATAATAAAATTTTAGGCTCTGAGGCTAAAGCTCTAGCGATTAAAATTCTTTGTCTTTGCCCTCCTGATAATTCTGAAAACATAGTATTTGCGAGATGTGCAACTTCCATTTGCTCAAGAGAGTTCATTGCTATTTCTTTGTCTTTATTTGAATAAAATGTAAAAAGTTTATTGGTTAATCTACCCATTAATACAATATCTAAAACAGTTGCGGGGAATTGCTTATCATATTGTAAATACTGTGGCATATAGCCTATGTCTTTTCTTGCATACTTCGCAGATTTACCTAAAATAGATATAGTTCCAGAGGATGGTTGTAGAATTCCCAATAATAGTTTGAGCAATGTTGTTTTCCCTCCTCCATTAGGTCCAATTATTCCAGTAAATTCATTTTCAGAAATTGCGAAGTGTGCAGAGTCTATAATGATATCTTTATCATATTTGAAATTTACATTATTAAATTCTATTATATTACTCATATTACTCCGCTTGAATGTTATAGACATCATTGTCTTTTATTATTGGATTTTTTCTTTTTCGCATATCAAGAAAAAAGATAGTTCCAGCAACTGTGCATATTGGATAAATAATTAAATTTAAAAAAGGAACAAGTAACAGAAGATGAGTAATCGCACCAAAAATAAATCTTTCATATAAGGTTGTATTTTCTTTAAAAAATAATTTCTTTTTTTTATGATCCCAACCACGGCGTGCCATTGGGATATCTACAAATTCATAAGATGTTTTAAATGAATTTATTATAAAAAATACAATCGTTCCTAAAACTGGAATAAAAAGTAATGGAATTGTTAATATTAAAATAACAACTCTTTTGATTGTCAATAATGATGCTGATTTTATACTAGCAATCATTCCCTTAAAAAATGGACATTCACAATCAGATTTACCCTCTAAAATCTTCTCAGTCTCTTCACTTATTAAATCTAATAATGGAATAGATATTAATAATCCTAGAATCGTAAATGTAAAATAAACAATTAAGGCAAAGGATATTATTGATATAATTCTAAGAGTCCAAGTAATGATACTTTCCCATACACTACCGAATGATAATAATGTTTCTATCCATAATAAAACACTTTCTAGTAGAAAGTAAAATATTGAAAAAATTGCGATAAATGCAGTTAATGTCAATACTAAGCTTAAAAACATATATATAATTATCTTAGGACTAGAGAATGCCAGTTTAAAACTTTTGGTTAAAAGTGAAACTGTATCTAAACTCAACTTCTTTTTGTTAGAAAAATCTAAATTAATTCTTTTCATACTTGACTTTTTTTTATTTTGTGTTATAATTGGTATCAAGGAGCAGGCAGTAAACTCTGGACCATATTGTCTACGGAGCTTAAATTACTAGCTACAAATTTATATATTAGCAGAGATTTCCCTGCTCCTGTTTTTATTATACTTGTTAAATTCATTGATACTCTTCTAAATATACCATTTCCCATGCATGAAAAATAACAATTACTTTTTTTAT
>JAOZMT010000248.1 GCA_029934175.1 Victivallales bacterium
CAGTATTTTTGCTTTATGCCGAGCAAAGCTCAGCGTTCCCAGCAAAAAAAAGGCGTATCAAATAAATTTGATACGCCTTGATTTTATACGAGTTGTATTTGGGAATTACATCATTCCTGGCATACCGCCCATTCCTCCCATACCGCCCATTCCACCTGGAGCAGCTGGCATAGCTGATTCGTCTTCCTTAACATCTGTAATTAAACATTCAGTTGTTAATAATAAACCAGAAATTGAAGAAGCATTTTGTAATGCAGAACGCGTTACTTTAGTTGGGTCAATAATACCCGCTTCAACCATATTTTTGTATTCGCCTGTGTTAGCATCAAAACCATTGTTTCCTTCTGATTTTTTAACTTCTTGAACAACAATACTTCCTTCATATCCACCATTAGTAGCAATTTGACGAAGTGGCTCAACAATAGCGCGTTTAACAATATCAGCACCAACTTTTTCATCTCCTTCTAATTCAAGAGCACAAATAGCTTTTGCAGAACGAATAATCGCAACACCACCACCAGGCACAATACCTTCAGCAACAGCTGCACGAGTCGCATGTAATGCATCTTCAACACGAGCTTTTTTCTCTTTCATTTCAGTTTCTGTAGCAGCTCCAATATTTATTACTGCAACTCCACCTGCTAATTTAGCTAATCTTTCTTGAAGTTTTTCACGATCATAATCAGAATCTGTTTCTTCTATTTGTCTGCGAATAAGATTTACACGACCCATAATCTCAGATTGTGTTCCTCCACCTTCAACAATAGTAGTATTTTCTTTATCAACTGTGATACGCTTAGCTTGACCAAGTTGTTCAAGTGTGATATTTTCTAATTTGATACCTAATTCTTCAGAAATACAAGTTCCACCAGTTAAGATAGCAATATCTTCTAACATAGCTTTTCTACGATCACCAAATCCTGGAGCTTTTACAGCTACAACATTTAAAGTTCCACGCATTTTATTAACAACAAGTGCTGCTAATGCTTCGCCTTCTACATCTTCTGCAATAATAACAAGCGGCTTTCCTTCTTTAGATGCTGTTTGTAGAATAGGTAATAAATCGTTTAAACTAGATATTTTTTTCTCAAAGATTAAAACATAAGCATCATCTAAAACAGCTTCCATTGACTCTGCGTTTGTAATCATATAAGGAGATAAGTATCCTTTATCAAATTGCATACCTTCAACAACATCAAGATTTGTTTCGATAGATTTAGCTTCTTCAACAGTAATAGTTCCATCTTTTCCAACTTTATCCATTGCATCAGCAATAATAGTTCCGATAGTTTTATCACCGTTAGCAGAAATAGTTGCGACTTGTGCAATTTGCTCTCTAGTTTCAACTTTTTCGCTTATGTTTTCAAGTTCTTTAACCATAGCACAAGCCGCAGAATCAATACCGCGTTTAAGAGCCATAGGATTAGCACCAGCTGTTACATTTTTCAAACCTTCACGGTAAATAGCTTCAGCTAATACAGTTGCAGTTGTTGTTCCATCACCAGCGATATCAGAAGTTTTACTTGCAACTTCTTTAACCATTTGAGCACCCATATTTTCATATTGGTCGCTTAATTCAATTTCTTTAGCAACAGAAACACCATCTTTTGTAATAGTTGGAGAACCATAAGATTTATCCAAAATAACATTACGCCCTTTTGGTCCTAAAGTTGTTTTTACTGCTTTGCTTAATTGCTCTACACCAGCAAGAAGTTTGCGTCTTGCATCATCACTAAATATAAGTTGTTTAGCCATTTTTTAATTTCCTTTTTTTTAATACTATAAAATTTGACGCACGACATATTGACGCACGACTCACTTTTTGTTTTTAATTGATTATCCTACAACTGCTAAAATATCGCTTGAACTAAGAATTTTGTATTCTTTATCTTCATATTTTACACTTGTTCCACCGTATTGACTAGTTAAAACGATATCACCAACTTTCACATCAAATGCTACTTTGTTACCGTTATCATCAGTTTTACCAGTTCCAAGAGCTACAACTTGTGCTTCTTGAGGTTTTTCTTTTGCGCTATCAGGAATAATAATTCCACCTTTCACTTGTTCAGCTTGTTCTTCAACAGCAGTTACAAGAACTCTATCACCAAGAGGTTTTACATTTACAGACATATTAGTCTCCTTTTGTTTGTTGTTATAAATTGAGCGAGGGGATACCTCGCTCTTAAAAATTAATACTTACTTTTCTTCAACTATTTCAGCATCTACGAAATCATCTTTTTTTGCATCTTTCGCAGGTTCATCTTTAGGTTGATCTCCAGCAGGTTGAGCACCAGGAGCTCCGCCAAAACCTTCAGCACCAGGGAATCCACCAGGGAAACCTTCTGGACCAGCACCAGGAGCACCACCAGGAGCTTGACCATCAGCCGCTTGTTGTTTGTAAATTTCTTCACCAAACTTCATTAAGTCTTTTTCTAAAGTTTCCATTGTAGCTTTCATACCTTCAGTATCATCAGCTGCAACTTGTTTTTCAAGTTTAGCAATACCTTCTTCAACAGGTTTTTTAACTTCATCAGAAAGTTTGTCGCCATTTTCTTCAAGTTGTTTCTTAGTTTGGAAAACCATAGAATCAGCTTTATTTTTAATTTCAACAATTTCTTTTGCTTTTTTATCTTCTTCTGCATGTATTTCTGCATCTTTTACCATATTTTCAATATCTGTTTCTGATAAACCAGAATCAGCTGAAATAGTAATTTTTTGCTCTTTTCCAGTTCCTTGATCTTTAGCAGTAACATGAAGAATTCCATTTGCATCAATATCAAAAGATACTTCAATTTGAGGAACGCCACGAGGAGCAGGAGCTATACCATCAAGACGGAAACGACCGATTGATTTATTATGTCCAGCCATATCTCTTTCACCTTGTAAAACATGAATATCAACAGAAGGTTGATTATCAGCAGCTGTGCTGAATACTTCAGATTTTTTAGTAGGAATAGTAGTATTTCTTTCGATAAGTTTAGTGCAAACGCCACCTAAAGTTTCAATACCTAAAGATAAAGGAGTAACATCTAAAAGAACAACATCCTCAACTTGACCACCAAGAACACCACCTTGAATAGCTGCACCAATCGCAACACATTCATCAGGATTAACACCTTTATTAGGCTCTTTTTTGAAAATATCTTTTGCAGATGAAGTAGCTTTAGGCATTCTAGTCATACCACCAACCATAATAACTTCATTAATTTCAGACGCATCTAAACCAGCATCATCAATTGCACTTTGACAAGGATTAACAGTTCTTGATAATAAATCATCTGTTAAATCTTCTAATTTAGCACGAGATAAAGATTGAGTTAAATGTAAAGGACCAGTTGCGTTCATTGTAATAAAAGGAAGGTTGATTTCTGAACTCATACCAGAAGATAATTCGCATTTAGCTTTTTCAGCAGCTTCTTTTAATCTTTGTTTTGCTTGTGGATCTTTTGTTAAATCAACAGCATTTTCTTTTAAGAATTCATCAGCTAACCAATTCATAATAGCTTCATCAAAGTCATCTCCTCCTAGGTGAGTATCTCCATTTGTAGATTTTACTTCAAAAACACCATCTCCAATTTCTAGAACAGAAACATCAAATGTTCCTCCACCAAGGTCATATACTGCAACCATTTCATCAGATTTTTTATCTAAACCGTAAGATAAAGATGCAGCAGTAGGTTCATTTATAATTCTTTTTACATCAAGACCAGCAATTTTTCCTGCATCTTTAGTAGCTTGTCTTTGGCTATCGTTAAAATATGCTGGAACAGTAATAACTGCTTCCGTGATAGTTTCACCAATATAAGCTTCAGCATCAGCTTTCAATTTTTGTAAAATCATAGCTGCAATTTCTGGAGGAGAATAAACTTTGTCATTAACTTTAATATGAGCATCACCATTTTGAGCAGCAACAACTTCATAAGGCACTAAATCAGTTTCGTGTTTAACTTCACTGAATTTTCTTCCCATAAATCTTTTTGCAGAAAAAATAGTGTTTGTTGGATTTGTTACAGCTTGGCGTTTTGCTGTTTGTCCAACTAATCTTTCTCCACTTTTTGTAAAAGCTACAATAGAAGGAGTTGTTCTGTTTCCTTCTGCATTTGCTATAACTTTCGCTTCGCCATGTTCCATGATTGCCATACAACTATTTGTTGTACCTAAATCAATACCTAAAATTTTACCCATTTTATTTACCTCTTTTGTTTCGAATCATTATGATTCATTAAGCATAGTTTCAACTATGCATATATTAATTATAAAAACTTAATGTAATTAATATAGCAAAAAGTATGCCAAAAAAGATATTGAAATTGTAATTTGTTTATAATGAATATTTTAGATAATTTCGTATTTGGTGTAAAAAAGAGGAAGATGTGACAAAAAATGTCCCAATGAGACAATATGTCTCACTTTTTGATTTATAAAGTATCTTGCGTTCTGAATTAAATTTTAGGCGTTGTTCTTTAATGCTGATCACTATTTATAAAGATTTTTAACCACTAATAGACACTAACTGAACACTAATAAAA
>JAOZMT010000249.1 GCA_029934175.1 Victivallales bacterium
ATACTACAGGATATTTATTAAAATGCTTTAAATATTTTTCTCCTTGTTGCCAAATTAGTAAATCTTCAAAACAATCTTGTTTGCAATCTTCACTTTTTTCAAAGAAATATCGCAACATTGAAATATTTAAAGTTTTCCCAAACCTTCGTGGTCGTGGCAATAAAATTGTTTCATCTGAATTGTCTAAAACATCTTTTATCAATAAACTTTTATCAACATAATAACTATCTTCTGTTCTGCGATATTCGCAAAAGTCCGACCGACCTAATATAACTTTTTTATCCATTTTTTATTTCACCCTTTGATTGTCCCTACGATTTTATAAAATTTTGTGTTAATTCATCTGCATAAATCGCAGATTTCACTTTTTCAAACTCTTCTTTGAGTTTTGGTAATGCACACTTCGCAACTTCTATATTTTCTTCTTTTCCTGCTAATTCAATCTCTGCTGCGACTTGTGCAAATTGATTTGAACCAAAATTTTGACTTGATCCTTTTAGAGAATGAGCGTTTAATTTAAGACTTGCGTAATTTTCTGTCTTAATCGCACTTTCAACTCCTTCTAATAAATCCTTAGATTCATCTAAATAAATCGTTATCAATTCTTCAAACAACTCTTGGTCATTGTCAATATTTTTCAACAATTCTTTTAAATTTATAATTCCCATATCATCTATAGGAGTTTCTTCGACTTTAGGTTTTGGTTTGTTACTGTCGCAGCGTTTAATAGCTTCACTTAATTCCTGCATTTTTATTGGTTTAGATATATAATCAGTCATTCCACATTCTAAACATTTTTCTTTATCACCTTTCATAGCATTTGCAGTCATCGCAACGATCGGGACATTATGATTTTTAACATCAGACAGTGGATTTCTTATGGCTTCTGTTGCTTCATATCCATTCATTACAGGCATTTGACAATCCATAAAAACTAAGTCATAATCAACTTTTTTTAATGCTTCCACAGCTTCTTTTCCATTTGCAACTGCATGTGCATTGTATCCTAGTGTCTTTAAAAAACCTTTTGCTACTTTTTGATTAACAATAACATCTTCAACTAATAAAATTCGTAAGTTACTTATTTTTTTTGAGCGTTTAATTATTTGAGTAATTGGTTTTTTATCTCGCTCTCCAGTTAATAATTTTGAGATAGAATTCATTAATGTATCAAAATGAACAGGTTTTGTCATAAATCCTTCAAATCCAATTTCTTTTAATGTTGAGATTTTCCCAATTCCTAAAGATGTAACCATAACCATTTTTACATCTGAAATTTTGCTGTCAGTTTTAATTAATTTACCTAGTTGCATTCCATCCATTTCAGGCATCTGCATATCTAAAATAGCAATATCATAAGGAGTTCCCAAATCTGCGGCTTTCGCAAGTTCAACAAGTGTGGCTTGTGCAGATTCTACTTCATTATTTTTTATATTATATCGTTTTAATAATTCACGATAAACAGCTAAGTTTACTTTATTGTCATCAACTAATAAAATTTTTGCATCAGAAATGTTATTTAATAAATGCTTATCAATAATGGTAGAATTTGTCACCTCTTTTTGTTTAGGAAATTCAACTTCAAACCAAAATGTAGAACCTTCGCCTTCAACACTATCAACTCTAATTTGTCCACCCATTAATTTAATAAATTCTTTTGAAATATTTAACCCTAACCCAGTTCCTCCGTAGTTTCGAGTTGTTGAACCGTCCGCTTGGGTAAATGCTTCAAATATATGTTCAAGTTTATCTTTAGGAATTCCAATTCCATTGTCTTTAACAGAGAATTTAATTTTTGCGGAATCCGCAGTTTCAGATATTAATTCTGTAATAATTGTAATTTGCCCATCAGCAGTAAATTTAATGGCATTACCAGTTAAATTAATTAAAACTTGTCTAAGCCTACTTGGATCACCTTGCAATTGCAAAGGGACATCTGCATACAATAAACTATTAAATTCTAGTTTTTTATCAAATGCTTTTAAAGCAATTAAATCTGTAAATTCATTAATAGTTTCAAGTAAATTAAAATCAATAATTTCTAATTCTATTTTACCTGATTCAATTTTTGAATGGTCAAGAATTTCATTAATCAAATCCAATAGATTTTCTGCACTATTCGCAACAATGGAAGTGCATTCTTTCTGTTCATCATCTAATTTAGTATCTTTTAACAATTCATTCATTCCAATAATACCATTCATAGGCGTGCGTAATTCATGAGACATATTTGCGAGAAATTCAGACTTTGATTTATTTGCGATTTCCGCTTCTTCTTTAGCAATGATAGCATTTTCTGCAAGTTTTTTGTTTTCTTTATTTTTTTGAATCAATGGCTGAACTATTTTCTTTCGTGCAAATTGAATAGAGAAAATAAAAACTATAATTGCAATAATAACACAAATACTAATAATTAAATATAAATCCCTTAATTTTTTTTCTGCAACTTCTTGCATTAGGAAAACTGACTTATTCATATTTTTTAACAATTCTATATTTTTTGCTCTAAATTTTTCATCTAAACAATTTGTATGATTTTTAATTTTATTATTTAACTTTTCTCTAAAATCATTCCATATAACAATAGTTTTATCAAGTTGAATTACTATTTTTTCATCTTCAATTTTAGGTAATTTCTTAAATTGTGTCATATTCAAATCAAGAGAGGCTTCGCCACCAAAACGAAGTGCTTGTATTGTAGTTTCAAAAAGCTCCATAGTCTTTTTTACTTGTTTTTCATCAGTTATTTTATGATTATAAAAATGAAATTCCTTCATCATTTTTTGCGACAACATTCTTTGCCGACCTGCAAGATTTATTTGAATAGCATCAAACTTTTGTTGTTTCAAAACAACAAAAGTCGAAACTGATGATGTTATTAATCCGAATAAAATTACTCCGTGTGTAAGTAAAAGTTTTTTTAATATTGAATTATTCATTTATTTCTCCTCTATTTCAATCATTTTATTACTAACTAAAGCTTTTCTTCCAATAAACGCCATTCCCAATTTTTCAATTTTCTTAATACCTTTATCAATTAATTTTGTATCATATTTTTTATATTCAATTTGAGTTAAAGCATCGTTAACTGCTGTTTCTAGTGTATCATCAGCATTTGCTATTTTTAATTCAATAATAAATGCAGTCTTTGAAATATCTCGTGGTTCTAAAATAATATCAAAACGCCCCTCTCCAGCTTCTTTATTTGAATCAATAATATATTCATTATTTAAATTAATAAAAACTCCTAATAAAAAAGCGTGATAGACTTGTTCTGGAGCTTCTAAAATTCTATCATCATAAGCAGTGTCGTGATAACTTAATGTTTTTAAACATACTCGTTGTAAAATATTTTCAAATCTTTTATATTCTTTATTTAACAATGCTTTTAACATTATTTCTAATTCCGAGCTACCAATTTTTGTTTCTGCGATATCCGCAAAAACATTTTTATAAATACTTTTGACTTCTAAATTAGGTATTCTTAAATCATAACTATCAATATCTCCCCATTCATCAAAATTTTTCTTTACCGCAATTAAATATCCGCTATATAATAACATTGCAAATAAATCTTTTTGTTTGTATTTTGAATTCAATAAATTGATTAAAATTGTATCAGAGGCAACTTTTACTGTGATAATTTTGCTTTCAAGTAAATCTTTCATTAATCCCTTTATTTCATAGTCAGAATTTTCAATTAAAATACGAATTAAATCATTTCCACTAGAAGCTTTCCAATATGGTTTCATCATTTTTGTTGGATTTTGAGAAAAAGATAAAACAGACCATGGATTGTAAATAGGCGTAATCCCAAAAATATAACTATTGAACCATTTTTGAACATCATCTAACCTATCAGATAAATTAAAATCTTCTAATAATTTAATAACTTCATCTTCTATTAAACCAAACTTATCAGAGAATTTCTCATCTAAGATATTATAAATACCTATATTATTTAAACCTGAAAAAACATTTTCTTTTGCAACCTGCAAAATTCCTGTAATAATTCCTCGTTCTAAATATTTGTTATCTTTAAAAGCTCCATGTAAAAAGTTTTTCATAAATTCTATACAATCTTCATAATAGCTATTAATATAAGCTTGATGTATTGGCGTGTCATATTCATCAATTAAAATAATTAATTTTTCACCTGTTACTTGATTTACATAATAAGATACAATTTCCAATGAATTTTCATAATCACTTTGACTTGCAGTTCTATCTAAAATTGAGTTGTAATATAATTGTTCTTTTTTATTTAATTTATCTTTTAAATATTCAAATTCGGTATAAACTTTAATTATTCTGCCCTGAAAATCATTATAGCATTTATCCCAATTGCGATGTTTACAATCATTAAATGTTATAAAAACTACAGGATATTTATTAAAATGTTTTAAATACTTTTCTCCTTGTTGCCAAATTAGCAAATCCTCAAAACAATCTTGTTTGCAATCGTCACTTTTTTCAAAGAAATATCGCAACATTGAAATATTTAAAGTCTTCCCAAACC